>CAYVJM010000280.1:0-2130 GCA_964451695.1 uncultured Lentisphaerales bacterium
GCCGGTCGACGACGGGCAGGAGCTTGACGGGGTCGATGGACTTCTGCCACGACCATCCGTTGATCTCGCGCACGGCCTCGGCCCACGCCTCGGCGTCCCCGGCAGGGTCGATCGCGGCGTCGCCCGGCAAGAACTTCCGGCTCCAGTGCAGGCTGAGCGCCAGCCGGATGCCGCGCCTGCGCAGCGCCGCATTGAGATAGTCGAACCGATCCCATGCCTCGGCGTCGGGCGTCCGGGAATCCTCTTCATACGTGACCAGCGCCGTGCAAGGCGCCCGCCACACCCAGTCCTTGCTCGGGCGCATGAGATGATGCGGACGAACGAGGTTGACGCCGAGCGAGGCGAGGTTGTCGGCGATGGCCTCGGCCTCTTCGTGCGAGGGAAACGCAGAGACGAGGTTCATGCCCCAGAAGCGTTCCCGCGCGCCGTCGGGTTTGACGAAGCCTCCGTCCCGCAGCTCCAACCGCACCAGGTCGGCGGGTGCGCCGAGGGCGGCCAGGACGCCGACCGAGCCGGCAAACGTCCAGATCGTTTTTTTAGTGAATAGGTTCATGATTCGCAACGCCTCAGGGTGAAGGGGCAGGGTTCGGGGTTCAGGGTTCAGGAATTCGGATCGCCTGTAGCCGGCCTCGGTAAGGCCGGACACTCCGGGGTCAGCGACCCCGGCTACAGAATTCTGAATTCTTTGTGCGATTGAACGAAGTGAAATCGCACCCGCTCAGATCATTTCACGACAATCACAGCCCCCTTCGACACCCGGGTCACAACGAGGTCAAGCCCGGTTGAGGAAACGCTCAGATTGCCATCGGCATAGAAAGGCAGGGTAAGCTCGAATGCATTGGCCGCAAGCCCGGTGACCGTGACGCCCGGAGCCCAATTGATCAGCCGGTACGTGCCGCGGCGAAGTTCGGCTCCCTCAGGAACCGTGATCGCGATGTTGGCCGGATTGGCGACCGTGGCCGTCGTCGAAAACGAAGCGAAACGGTTGTTGAGCGTCAAAGGAACGATGTTCGCTCCGCCGCCGTCTTTCGCCCCGACCTCAAGGGCGAGAACCGCTCCCCCCGCAAGGGCGAGGTTTCCCCCGAGCACACGGCCGGCACCGCCGCAAACGAGCTTGGCACCGTCGGCCAGTTGAAGGGTCGTGCCGCCGGACTGGTGGACATCGGTGGAAAGAACCGCGCCGCCGGTGAGACTGAGCGTGCCGCCGTTCAAATACGTGTCGCCCGTGTAGGCAGCTTCTCCGGAAAGGGTTAACGTGCCCGATTGCGCCTTGACGAGGGTGAGTGGCGTGGCGCCGTTGTCTTCGATTCGCGAGGAGATTTCGAAGGGGCCTGCGGTGAAGACGAACAACTCGCCGGTTCCGAAGCCGGACCGAAGCTTGCCGTTCGCGAGCTTGCAAGCGGATGTGCTGGTCACTGCAAGACCGCCGCTCTTGATCGTCAGCGTCGCGCCGTTCAAGTCGTTGGTCTGGGCGGGCGTCACTGCGGCATTGTAGCGCACCGAATAAGGCGAGACGTTGCCTAGGGTTCTGGTGCCGCCGCCCGTGACTAGGATATGCGCGTTGTCAGTCCAGGAGTCGGTAGTCGCTTTTGAACTGGCAGAGACCTGTCCGACAGCGCGTGTCGTGGTGTCCATCTTCGCGAAGGCGCCGTCGTTGAGTAGCGCCCAGCCTCCGAGGATGCCGTCCGTGTTGGCGTTGTTCGCGTAGGCCGTGATGCCGCCTGCCCATGAGACGGGGATATTCACGGTTCCGCCGAGGCCCTCGCGGACGATGGTGCCGCAGTCGAAGACGGCCTTGGCGTTCTTGCCGCCGATGAAGTTCTCGCCGCCCTTGATGACGACCGAGGAAACCGCCTGCGTAAACGTCAAGGACGAGCCGGTGATCGCGAGCCCGCCGCCGCTGAGAATCAACGCGCTTGCGGAATCGACCTTCGAACTGGGAAACGCCGTCGAGAACACGAGATACAGCACTCCGCCATTCTGGATGGTTGTTGAACCGGAATAGGTGTTGTTATGCTTGAACGCGAAGGTCGTCCGGGCCGCCGTCATAGCCTTCAAGCTCGGATCGATCCGGTTGAAACCGTCGAAGACGATCGGCGTGCTGACACCCGGTGCGGAGGACAGGACGTT
>CAYVJM010000280.1:2140-3281 GCA_964451695.1 uncultured Lentisphaerales bacterium
TCAATGGTCCGGACTTTCGCGTTCCGCTAGGTCTGCGGCGCGGTCAGGACGACGGGGCAGTTGAAATTGACGAAGGTGTCGGCGGTGTCGGTGTAGACGGTCACGCCATTCGCCCCGAGGCGAAGCGGCGCCCCGTTGAAGTCGTTGTCCTGCCAACTTTCCCGCATCCCATTGGTGATGACGATCCCCGAGGCCTCGACGGCACCAAATGAATTGTCGATGGTCAGTGTTGTGTCCCCCCATGCGTTCGTGTAGTTGACGATCAGCGCGATATCGTTGGCGCTCGTCCAAGGGACCTGCGTCGTCGAGCCCGAAGCGAGCCATTTCGCCGTGTTGTTGTAATCCCACGTGCCGCCTTGGAAGGAGGTCGTGTCGTTGATGCCGCGGAACATCTTCACGTCCGCCTGAAGGGGCAGGATGCAGAGGCAGAGCGCCGCCGCACAGAGCGGCAGACGGTAATGTCCAATGTCGATTCTCATTTTGTGCTCCTTGTTTTTCCGGGTGGGATCGAGCAGGTTTCGCCAGGCACCACGCGCAGCGCGAGAGGCTTGACGGCCATGCCTTTTCCCGATTGGTCGATCTTCTCCATCAACAGGGAGACGGCCGTCCTCCCCGCTTTCTCGTAGGGCAGCGCCATTTGCGTGACGGAGATTCCCGCATATTCGGAATGTCCATCGCCAAACGTGACGATCGAAAGGTCTTTGGGCACGCGAAGTCCTGCAACGGCGGCCGCGAGGAGGATCCGCTCGGCGCGGTCGTACGTCACGATTCCCGTTGGCCTGGAATCGCCGCGCAGATAATCCGCAAGCCAGTCGATTTGGGCGGGTCCCCCGAGGTCTCCGAGTTCCAGAACGGAGGTTGACGAGAGCCCCGCTTCGGCCATCGCGTCTTTGTATCCGGCCAGCCGCATTGCCGAACTGTAATGGACATCATTTCCCTTTACATGGCGGAGGTCCATGTAGACGATCCGACGATGACCCTTGTCGAGGAGAAGCCGGGTGGCGTCCCGTCCGCCGCGCCGCTCATCGTACTTGACACAGTCGATGTCGAACGGCGCGTTCATCCAGATCGACGGAATCCGATACTGGCAAAGCAAATTGTTGATGTGGGAGGGAAAGCGATCCGTGTAGTTCACCAGCGC
>CAYVJM010000281.1:0-3278 GCA_964451695.1 uncultured Lentisphaerales bacterium
CAGCGCTACTGCCTGCGCAAGCAGCGCGGACAGCAACTCGTGATCGTGGACAACAACGCCCTCCGAGACTGGCTCGTGGGGCATAGCGGCTTCCGGTCCGAGCAGGTCCATGTCCTGCCCTGCGGCGTGGAGGTTCCCGAAACGCCGCCGCCGGCCTCGCCCGCCCCCCGCTTCGACCTCGTCTTCTGCGGTCGCGTGAAGCCGAGCAAGGGAATTCTGGATTTTGTCGCCGTCGCGCAGGCCTTCCGGCGGCGGCGCGCGGACTCCGCCACGCTCCGCATCGGCGTCGTCGGCGACTTGGACGAAGCCTACGCGGCGACCGTGCGCACGGCCGCGGCCGCCGCCGAGGTGGATCTGCAACTTCTGGGCGGACTCGACGACGCGGCGAAACGCGACGTCCTCGCCAGCTCGCGCCTCTTCGTCTCCCTCAGCCACGAGGAGGGCTGGGGCATCGTCGTCGCCGAGGCGTTCGCGGCGGGGCTGCCCGTGGTCGCCTATGATCTGCCCTGCTACCGGGAAGTCTTCCCCGGGCTCTTCCCCACGGCGCCCGTCGGCGACGCCGAGGGCATCGCCGCGCATGTGGATCGACTCCTCGCCCATCCCGAGGAAGCCGCCGAACAAGCCCGGCGCGGGCGCGAGTACGTGCGCGAGCACTACGCCTACGACACCCTCGCGGAGCGGGAAGGCGCCCTGCTGGCGGCGCGATGCCGAAACTCTTGACTCACTCCGGCATCGCGGCGTCGTCTACGAGGATGCGGCAGAGATAGACGTCGCAGGGCGCGCCCGTCCCGAAGGAAGGCAGGCGAGATTGCGTGACGGGAACGAGACGGCACCAGGTCTTGGCCTTGTCGTAATGCTGCATGCAATAGGCGTGTTGCGAATCGACGAGGGCGAAGAGCGGCGCGTCGGGCGAAGTCTTCCGCAACTGCTTCACGATGGGGGTGGGGTCGCTGTTGCTGGGAAAGGTCGTCGCCGTCTTGAAGGGATGCGCCAGAAAGACCTGGTTTGACCGCTCGCCGATCACGACGGCGCCCTCGGGAAGCTGGGCGGCCAAATCCTTCGCAACCGCCCTCTGGACGTGTGTTCCCTTCGTAAAAAGCTCCCCGTAGGCCTGGCGCCAGTTCGGGCTCCAAAGCGCGTAGCCCGCGACAAAGACGATGACGAGAATCGACGCCATCCGATGATTCGCCACGAAGGCTGGCGCGGCATGAATCCCGTACAGGAGGACAAGCCCCAAAAACAGCACCAAACAGACGAGATCCACTCCGACGCCGGGCTCGCCGCGCAGGTAGGGGGCAAGATAGGCGGCGGGGAGCATCGAGAAGCAGATGGCCGCGCAGCCTAGGGCGGACACGAGGAACACGACGAGATTCCGCACCCGCCACGCCCTCCAGCGAACAAGCACGTAGCCGGCCGCGACGGGGAGGGTTACGGCGAGGACGCGCTTCCAGGTGAAGATCCAGACGTTCCGCTGCGGCATGTTGTACACCTTCGAGAAGTAGGCCTGGACGTCCTGCGGCGGAGGCGCGTAGGCGGAAAGGAGCGAGCAGGCGACGGCGCAGACCCCTGCGGCGAAAAGCGCCCAGACGGCCGCCCAGGCGGGCGCAAAACGGCCCGGATTCTCCCCCTCCTCGTGAAGATCGTCCATGGCCTCGACCAGCAGCACCGGAATGAAGTAGAGCACCGGAATGAAATAGTGGGTGTAGAGCGTGTTCATGATGGACACGGCGGCGACGTACGCCAGAACCATCAGATAGAGGATCAGCCGCGGATGAAATCGCCGACGTGCGACCGCCTCCCAGATCCCCCTGAGCAGCAAAGACAAAGGCAAGATCACGAGGAAGACCACCCAGGGTCCCAGCATCGTGTTCGACGGACTGCGCGGAAAAGCGGACAAGCCCTTCAACAGGCCGACGAAGTCCGCGAGATCCGGCAGCGGATAGTGCGTCGTCGTCCGGCGGACGAGGTCGCGTGTCGACACGCCCTGCGCCGCCGCTTCGCTCGCAACCGCGAGATGGACGCAGAACTTGAAGAGGAGGATGAACCCCGCCGCGGCCAGCACGAATAGCGCGAGATCCCAGTACCAGGCCTTGAGCTTGCGCCGGGAAAGGACCCCGGCGGCAACCAGGGGCAGAAGGACGAAGACCGAGGGTTTCACCAGGACGATGGAGGCCCCGATCGCGGCGGCCAAGACCACGGCGAGCCACGTTCTCCCCAGCGCGGAGACGTAGGCCAGAACCAGCAAGGCGCCGATGAGCACGTCGTTGCTCGCCGTCCGCTCGTAGGCGAGCAGCATCGGCGTCAGCGACAGGGCCCCGCAGATGAGAAGCGAGGAGACCGGCGACGTTTTCTTCGCAACCAGAAAATACAGGGCGCACCAGGCCAGACCGCCAAGCAGGAGGAATGGAATGCGGGAAGCCCAGTCCGAAAGTCCGAAGCACGAAAAGGCCAGATAGCCCAGCCAGTGCGTGCCCGGAGAAAAACCATATGTGAAGGCCTCGACGCGGTCGAGGTCGACAAACGCCCCGTGGAGGAGTTTCTCCTTGCCACCGTCCAGATAGTAGCCCTCGTCGGTGACGAAGTACCCGTACTCCCACATCGCCGGAACGCCGCCGTCGCACGTGATCCAACCAATCCGGGGTACGCCCCAAAGCAACAGGAAGGCAAGGAACGGAAGCCAAAACCGCAGAGGGCGCGCAAGCCGTCGCGCGGCGCCGGAACGAATCTCGACCCATCCGGAAGAAGGATTGCCCATGGCTCGTATCCAAAGTTCGGTTGTTGCGAAACCCCATCGGCGTGTTGAGCGATCCCATCGCCCACCCCACCCGTAAGGCATGTTGATGATTTTACACGAAACGGCCAGCTCGAGCAAGCGCCGGCGACCGGCGGCGGGAGCGGAACAGGCGGCGTGCCGCCCCGCGAGCCGCCGGGAGGCACCGGCGGATGCGTCGTGGCGCGGACTTGGCGGCGAGCGTGACGGGAGGAAGAGCCGTCAAGCCGCGCACGGGCGACGGCGCGCTTCGCAGGTGCAAAGGGTGCGCCCGCAGCGGAAGGCACGCCGAGTGCCCCGTCGAAATGGATGCAGACCGAAGGCCGCGCCCCGGCGGCTGGACTGGTGTCCGCCGCCGGGGCTTGCGGACACAGGGATGCGTCATTTCCACGGGGCGTAGAGGCGCCGCTGCGAGCGCACGGTTTCAGATCAGCCACGCGCTGAGAACAGAAAAGCGCGCCATGTATCTGGCGAAGATGCCGCAACCCCGAAGACTGACCGATTACCG
>CAYVJM010000282.1:0-3274 GCA_964451695.1 uncultured Lentisphaerales bacterium
TGCTCTGCACCTGGGCGCGCGACCACGGCGCCGTCGGGACCGGGGTCGACCTGAGCGCGCTGTTCATCGAACAGGCCAGGCGTCGCGCCGTCGAACTCGGCGTCGCCGATCAGGTCTCCTTCATCCATGGCGACGCTGCCGGCTATGTCTCGGAGGAGAAGGTTGACGTGGCGGCCTGCATCGGCGCCACGTGGATTGGCGGGGGCGTCGCTGGCACCATCGAACTCCTGGCGCGGAGCCTTCGCCCCGGCGGGATGATCCTCGTCGGCGAACCCTTCTGGCGGCAGATGCCGCCGACGGAGGCGGTCGCCCAGGGGTGCCAGGCCACCGCGATCGCGGACTTTCTTCTGCTTCCGGAGATCCTCGCCTCCTTCGGCCGTCTCGGCTACGACGTCGTCGAGATGGTCTTGGCGGATCCGGACAGTTGGGACCGCTACGAGGCGACCAAGTGGCTCACGATGCGCCGATGGCTCGAGGCCAATACCGACGACCCCTTCGCGACGGAAGTCCGCGCCGCGCTCACCTCGGAACCCGTCCGCTACGCCTCCTTCACCCGCGATTATCTGGGCTGGGGCGTCTTCGCGTTGATGGAGAGGGAGGTGCGCGGCGCGCGTCGTTGATCGAGACGCGCGCGGCGAACTTTGCTACAATGCCGCCCGGACATCGAGGAGACCCCGGCATGCTCAAGGCGATCGAGACATTTCTACAAACGCGGATCATCCAGGACGCGCAACGCCGCCCCGGAACCGTGAAGGCGACGGCGTGGGGCAAGGAGCGCACCTTCTGCTGCTACGATCTCTACGACGACACGTTCATTTTCGAGGAGGGCATCTGGGAGGACGTCCAGAACAAGGATCCCGTCGTGATGCTCCCCAAGACGGCGCTGGGCACCTCCGAGGAGCCTGGGCGACGCCGCGTGTTCGGCAACGTGATGATGCTCAGCACCGGCAACCATGCGACCACCGCCCTGCCGCTGCTCTCGGGGCAGTTCTGGGATCTCCAGCCCCCGCCCGAGGCGCTGCGCCCCGACGTGCTGCGCCTCCAGATGGTCTACGCGAACTGCGTCGGCGACACGTTCGAGCTGTCGCAGCGCGAGGCGCCCACCGCCGCGCTTCTCGAAATGGACGACTGGCTCCAGGGGCTCGGTTGCGCGATGAGCAAGATCGTCGTCGTCGACCGCGTGGACGAAACGCTCGAAGAGTACCGCTGCCGCGGCCAGGAATGGCGGATCAAACCGCTCGCGTGGACGCTCGAGGAGATGGAGAGCGCGCTGCGCGGAAGCCTCTGCCGGATGCACTCCTGCATTCGCTACTACCACAACGTCAAGGGCGTCCACTTCCTCTCCCTGCCCAATCTCCTCGACTGGGGCGCGCGGATCGAAACCGACTACCCGGAATTCCTCCGCGGTCTTTCTGAACTGGCTGCGACCACCCCCGAGGCGCCCGAAGGCAACCTGCTGCTCAACAAGTTCCACGGCCACCACGAGGTCGAGTTCTTCGGCGCGATGCCCGGCGTCGCCCTTCGCCAGATCGTCCCCCTCGTCTACGATCTCCACGCCTACACCCGCAAGACGAAGTGCGCCGCCAAGGACGTGCGGGAGCGCTTCGACGCGATCGCCCAGACCTTCCGCGGCGCCCTGGCCGTCCCCGATCTCGGCAGCGAAGACGCGGTCGCCTTCAAGGAGACGCTCTACCGCAACATCACCGGCGAGATCTACACGGATCTCCACGATTCGATGTCCCGCGCCTTCGACGACATGCGCAAGGCCCTACCCGGCGCCACGTACGCCAAGCTCCTCGTCGGCAAGGCCTCGTTCGTCCCCGGTCGCGCCCAGTCTGCCGCCTACGGTCCGAACCGCGGCCGCAACCTCCACGAAGGCGCGGACGCGCGCACGGTCGCCATCCTCGACGCCGTCGAGCGGGATGTCAGCCCCGGCGACCGCGTCGAATACGCCAACGTCTACGAAATCCGCTCCGCCTCGACCGACCGCACGCGCCCCGGCGAGGGCAAGACGCGCGAGGTCGTCTACAAGACCGAGTGGAACCCCCTGCCCGTGCGCGTCATCGAAAAACGCCTCGCCCTCAAGAGCACCGGGTACGGCGCCTACACGATCGCGCGCACCCAGGCCTTCCGCGCTCTCGGCATCGCCTTCGGCCAGCACCGAATGCTCGCCCGCCACGACGGTAGCGCCGGCGACGTCCACTACTTCATGCGCACCCGCTACCCCGGCGAGCCCTTCAACGCCCTGCCTCCCTCCAGCTTCTGCGACCGCGACCCCATGACTGGCAAGTTCAATGCCGCCCGCGAGTCGAAGGACATCGTGCGCGCCGTCATCATGCTCATGGGCTCGGCCGCCGCCGAGAACCTGATCCTCAAGAAGTGGAAGGACGGCTCGATCCGCTACGCCGAGGGCAAGGAGATCGTCGAGTTCGGCTACGACATCCACCACGCCAGGCAGATGCCTCTGCGCGTGTGGCTCTGCTCGGTGCGCGGCACGATGGGCTGGCCCGACCGCGCCATGACCGAGGAGAACCTCGAGGCCGTCTTCGCCTTCTACATCCCCCAGTACACCCACGCCGTCGCCGAATACGCCCGCAAGCACCCCGTCCTTCCCCGCCAGCAGACCGCCGAGGCCTTCCTCGACGGCTTCGCCGGGCGCACCCGCGAGATCTGCTGGAACTACACGAGCGCCCGCGAGCGCTTCGACGCCTACGAGCCGAAGATCTACAAGGACTTCAAGTTTCAGGACAAGTGGCGCTTCGTCCTCTGGGCCCTCGAACGCCAAGAGGAGCGCCTCCCGCGCATCGCTGAAATCTTCCGCGCCAAGTTCGCCGAATATGCTGGCGTTCCCGGCGCCCCGGAGACCCCGGCATGAACGCACCCCGCGCCACCTCCGCCCGCGATGCCTTTCCGTCTCTCGCGGTTTTCGTCGTCGCCGCCTACGCCGGGCTCCAGATGCTCGCCGACGTGGCCAGTCTCAAGATCGGCGTCGTCTTGGGCCTCGCCGTGGACATGGGGACGTTCATCTACCCGTTCACGTTCACGCTGCGCGACATGGCCCACAAGCTCGTCGGCAAGCGCGGCGTCCGCACGCTCGTCATCACCGCCGGCGTCGTGAACCTCTTCATGGCCTTCTACCTCGCGTTCTGCGCCCGCGCCACGCCCGACGCCGCCTGGGGCGCGGAGGCGAATGCCCGTTTCCAGGCCGTCCTCGGCCCCGTCTGGCGCATCGTCATCGCCTCCATCGTCGCCGAGGTCGTCAGCGAACTCGCCG
>CAYVJM010000283.1:0-3260 GCA_964451695.1 uncultured Lentisphaerales bacterium
AGCAGAATGACCCATTCGCCTTTCATCATTTCACCAGGAAGACCGAGTTGAAGAGTCCGTCCGTGTCGACGCCCATCACCGCCAACGTGGCGACGATGCCACCATCCGATTCCGTCGGCACGGCCAGGCCGTGCCTGAGCGCGAGGTAGCGTCTCAAGGCGTTGAGCTGCTCGTCAGTGGGCGCATCGGCAAGCAGGATCAGCTCGGCGACGCCCCCGCGCCAGCTCTGCGCCCAGGCGGCCGTCGCCGGCGCCCCGCCGACGTAGATCTCGTTCAGGGGACAAGGCGGATCGAACTCCGCCTCGATCAACTGAAGACCTGAAACGGCCGGGAAAAGGTTCGTGGGCGTGGCGTTGATGGACAGTGCCACGGCGTTGGTGAGCTGGGATTCGTAGAAAGCCCGTTCCTCCTCTGGAAAGGGCGATGGCATGAACCGGACCGAGCACGAGGCATCGAACAGTGTGGCGTGGTCGGCGGCTTCTTCGCAGACCACCACGGCGATGGCGCGGGACACATGGCCCGTGGCGGAGTCTGCAAACGCCAGCGGCGATGTCGCGGCATCGAAACAGACCATGCCGCCGTCTCTCCAGGCAAGGCTCCAGCCGTTCGTGGCCGCATGAACCGAGGCCATTCCAGACAGCTCGCCCTGGGCATTCCAGACGGGTGGCCCCGCCTCTGATTGAAAGCCCGTCGCGACGAACTGACGAACCTCGCCGCCCAGGGCCGCGCCTGCTGCCTGGAGGACGGCCGCCAAGGCCAGCAGCGGCAGCGCCCCTCGATGGGTCGGAGTAGGATATTTCGACATGTCAGTAGTCCTTATAGCCCTTGACGCGGCTTATGTCAACTCAAAGGTGCGTCAGGGTAACCACCCTTGCTTTTTGAGGTTTATTACCCTGTACACCCTGACGGCCTTCTCCTCCAGGTAGGCTTTCTGCCTGCTTTGTCCCCCGATGTTGCGGTTCACTGCGCAATGCCGACTTCGATGTTCGCACAAAGCCTACCTGGGACACACGCGAAGCCAAAATCCACATCGCAATGACATTGAAACAAAGCTAAACAGCGATTTTCAATCCTTGACAGGCGCCAGTGAAGTGAATAGCATCTCCCCAGTTTCAAGTAAGGCAGTTCTTGCGCGAAGTAGGCTCGACAACACTGTTGGGCAGAACAAAGATGACATCCTTTCAGACACACAGGAAGCAGAGGGGCATTGTCTACTGGGCAATCTCCATCCTTATCCTGTCGCTCGCCGTTGTCCTTCCTTCGCTCGCCGTGGCCAAGGCAACTCGGGAGTTTAACGTTAAGTATATCATCGTATACCTAGCCGCAATCTCGGCAGCGACAGCGTACGCCTACTGGTCCGACAAGAAGAAGGCGGAGACGGTTTCATGGCGGACGCCAGAGAAGACGCTTCATCTGCTGGAACTTCTAGGCGGCTGGACTGCGGCTTTCTTGTCCCAGCGGCTGTTCAGACACAAGATTACGAAGGTGGAGTACCAGTTCACGTTCTGGCTGATCGGACTTTTTCATCAATACCTGTCTTTTGACTATCTGCAGCACTGGCGATACACAATTCGGGTCCATCAGATCATCGAGCCACTGCTGAAATGAGGAACATGCCCAACAAGCCGTCCCAGGATATGCCTCGCAAGATCGGCAATCCTGAACGGTCACGTTCCTCCCCCTAATCCCGTCCCGTCAGCCGGTCCCACCGGCTCCGCTGCCTCTGCCAATCGG
This sequence comes from uncultured Lentisphaerales bacterium, assembly GCA_964451695.1. GTDB lineage: Bacteria > Verrucomicrobiota > Kiritimatiellia > RFP12 > UBA3636 > JAAZAI01. The sequence goes on from CAYVJM010000283.1 coordinate 1,735, forward strand.
GTTCGGCGGCGATGGGTGCGACGTGGCGCTCGCGGACCGGGTCGCGGCCTCTGACGGTGCGCGGCAGGTGGAGGATCGCCTCCTGGATGTCCGGCGCGAGCTGAAGAAGCGCCATGACCTGCGACATGCGCGCGCGGCTCACGCACCCCAGCCGCGCCATCTCCGCGCGGTCCGCCACCTCGCCGGCCCGGATGAGCTTGTCGAAGTGGAGCGCCAGCGCCATCAGACGCGCCAGGCGCGGCACCGTCCCCGGCGGCGCCTCCGGCCTCAAGGCGGGCCTGCGGCCGCGCAACCCCGTGGCGAAGGTGATCGGGCGTTCGATCGTCAGCGTCTGCATGGCTCTACTCCTCCTCCGGCGCGGCCGTCGCCGCGCCGCCTTCCCGTTCGTCCAGAAGCGTCTTGATCCCCGTCGGGCGGAAGGTGATCGCCACCGTCCCCTTCGGGCCGTCGTAGTCGATGCGCTCCACGAGCAGGTGCAGGATGCGCACCTGCTCGCGCGCGGACAGCGTCTCCCACATCGGGTCGAAGAGCGAGCAGGCGTCGACCACCTCGCCCGACTGCACCATCTCGCGGGATAGCGCGAGGATCTGCTCGCGGACCTCCGTCGCGCGCCGTTCGGCCGCCGTGTGGCGTCCCTGCGCGTCCGCGAGGCGCTCCGCGCCGCCGGGCCCGGCGGACGCCGCCGCGCGCACGACGGCCGCGGTCGAGCGCAGCTCGCGCTCCAGCGCGACGCGCTCCGCCTCCAGGTCGCCGATGGCCCGCCCGCGCTGCCGGCGGCACTCGGCCAGCGTGTCCGCCAGCAGCTCGGAGTCCTGGCCGATGCGCCTGATTTCCTCGACGATGAAGCGCTCGAGCTGCGGCGCGGACACCGAGGGCGCGGGACACCGGTCCCAGCCCGTGCGCAGCGCCTTGAGGCAGCAGTAGTACCGGTAGAGCTTCCTCGAGCCGTCCCGGCCGTGGTTGACGCAGTGGTTCGGCGTCATCGCGCATCCGCAGGAGGCGCAGCGCACGAGCCCCTTGAGCAGGACGCCGTGCCGGTTGCGAAGGTGCGCCCCGCCAATGCGCCAGTTGCTCTTGAGCCTGCGCTGCACCCGGTCGAAGACCTCGGCGTCGACGATGGCCGGATGCTCCCCGGGGTGCAGTTCCTTCTTGTAGGTGATTTTGCCCAGGTAGATCGGGTTCGTGAGCATGCCGTAGAGGTTGTTCTGGTTGAAGGGCCGGCCGCCGATGACCCTGCCCGTGCTCGCCGCCGTCCAGAGCTTGGTCGTCCAGCCGCGCGCCTCGAGCTCGCGGGCCGTCTCGAGCAGGGACTCGCGCTGGAGGTAGAGTTCGAAGATTGCGCGCACAATGATCGCCTCCTCCTCGTTGACGCGCAGGCGCCCGCCGCCTTCGACGACGTCGTAGCCCAGCACGGGGCATCCGCCGGTCCACTTGCCCAGGCGGCGCGTGGCGGCCATCTTGTCGCGGGTGCGCTCGGAGATCATCTCGCGCTCGAACTGCGCGAAGGAGAGCAGCACGTTGAGCAT
>CAYVJM010000284.1:0-3249 GCA_964451695.1 uncultured Lentisphaerales bacterium
GCGGCACCCTTCCGGGGGCTGACCGAGTCCTCATGGAAGCGCGCGTACGTGCACCCTTGCGCGGCGCCGATGCGTCGTAGGCCGCTGGGGACTCTGCCACGAGGCGGAGCCCGTCGGCGGGTTCGTCGCGACGGAGCTCGTCGACGAGGCGGGCGAGCGTCGCGACGCGACCGCGCGGGGCGAGTTCGCACTCCCACACCACGAACAGGCGCCAGCCCAGCTCCGCGTACTGGCGTTCGCGCAGGGCGTCCCGGGCCACGTTGCGCACGAACTTCGCGTTCCAGAAGCGGCGGCGGGTCTTGGGCGTGGTGGACTGTGCGCAACCGTGGCGGTGCCAGAAGCAGCCGCGCACCTCGACGATCGCCCGGTATCGGGGCAGGACGATGTCGGGATGCCCCGGGAGCGATTTCACATGGAGCCGAAAGCGGAAGCCGCTTTGGTGCAACCACGAGCGCACGAGCCGTTCCGGCCCCGTGTCCTTCGACCGGATCCGGCTCATGATCGCGCTGCGCCGCGCCTTCGACACTGTGTCCATGGATGGTCATTATGCGTGAACGGCGCGCTGATCGCAAGCCCAACCCCCGCGGCGACCCGTTCGGCCCGTTCGGCAACGTCGAGCTGGAAGGATCGCCGGGATCGACAATCGCCGGGATCGACATTGACACGTCATGGCGGGATGGGATACCTTTCGCGTCATTTCCGAGACGCCGCCAATCTCCAACCGGATCTTCACGTCATGAACTACACCGACCGGAAGACGCACGCCTGCTACGCCAACGACTACCTTTCGCTCTCCTTCGACAACGCCACCGCGCACCTCGCCTTTCTCGGGCTGGACGCCGGCGGCCGCGACGCCTCCCGGAAGAACACGTACAACCTGCTCAAGCCCGGCCACGGCGCCTGGTCGCCGATCTTCAAGGCCGCCGGCAAGCCCGCCGTCAAGGCATCGCCCACCGGAGTCTCGGCCAAGGCGGGCGCCGTCGCCCAGCGTTTCCGCTTCACCGGCGCGAAGACCTTCGTCTGGTCGCTTGACGCCGGCGCCGCGCCGCTGAAGGGGACGGCTTTCGAACTGCGCCTCGCCATCCGCACCGCGCCCCCCACGATCTGGGCGGATACCGATCCGCCAGACCCCTCGAAGCCCGCGGCGCGGCCGCGCGATCCGCTCGTCTACGCCCGGCGCCGCTGGTCGCTGCCGATGACGGTCCACTTCCCCGACTACGGCCTCGTGCGCATCGAGACCGCCGGCGGCCCGCTCGACTGCGAAGAGACGCTCGTGAAGTCCGCCGACATGGCGGGCCTCAACCTCGGCTTCCAGAATCTCGGCGGCCACAGGCAGGGCTGCGCGCTCCATCACGGCTGGAGCCGTCTCGTCTTCCGCCTGGCGCAGCCCGCCGCCCGCGCCGCGCTGCGCTTCACCGTGCTGGAGGAACAGTATCCGCGGCACCACGGCGACGCCTTCGACGGCGCGGCAGGGTCCGGACTCCGCCGCTGCTGGATGAACAACTTCACCCTCGAGCGCAACTCCTGCACGATGGGCGACAACATCTATCTGGGCGGTCTCGCCCACCTCGCCATGCACCACAAGGCCGACCTGCTCGACCTCATGGACGCCGCCGATCCGTTGACGCGGCGCATCCGCGCCACGTTCGTCCGCACGCTCGACGACACGTGGCGGCTGGCGCAGGCGGCGGACGGCGAGATCAACTGGGAATACGCCGGCCGGTCGAAGGGCGAGCGGCAGATGGGCTCCTTCATCGACACGACGCCGAGCGCGCTCATCTCCTCCGCGATGATCGGGCGCTGGGAGCCCGCGCACGTCGCCCGATGGATCGACGCGATGATCCGCGCCGGGGACTTCTTGATGCGCCTCGACGTCGACGGCGACGGCATCATCGAGGTCCCCTTCAGCGGCAATTCCTTCAATGCGCCCTATTCCTTCCCGAGGCCCCGCAACTGGTGGGACAACTTCGCCTTCGGCCACAAGGACGCCTTCTTCAACCTGACGGCCCATCGGGCCCTGCGCCAGCTCCTGCCCTTCGCCCGCGAAATCGGGCGGCGCGACGCCGCCGAGCGGATCGCCGCGTTCCTCGACCGATTCGACGCGAACTTTCGCCGCGTCTTCCGCAATCCGGAGTCCGGCGTCATCGCCGGATGGATCAGCGCGGACGGCGCCGTCCACGACTACCGCTTCACGTTCACCACTGCGCTGGCCGTTACCGAAGGCGTCGTGGGCCGTCGCGAAGGGGCGGCGATGCTGCGCCGGCTGCTGCGCCAGATGAAGCGCTCGGGCTTCGGCGACTTCCGCTTCGGCATCCCTGGCCCGACGATCCCCGTGGCCCGGCCCGACACGATCGACTGGGCGTTCATGGGCGACTGGCCGATGTACGAAAACGGCGGTTGCTGCGGCCTGACCGCCTACCACTTCCTCAACGCGCTCTATCACGCGGGCCTTGTGGCCGAGGCGGATGCGATCCTCTTCAAGATGCTCGAGACCTTTGAGACGAAGGCCACGCACTCCGGGCTCTTCCCGGGCTACATGGAGAGCGTCGACTGGCGGACGAAGGACGGCGTGCCCTGCGGCTACAACTACCTCGCCGACAACTACGTGTTCCTCGGCGCCGCCGTGATCGCCAAAGGCGGCCTCCCCCATCCCGCCATCGCCCCGGCGCGAGACGCGTGAGGGACACCCGGGATCCGGAAGACCGCATCCGCCAAATTTGTAAAAACACCTGTACACGCCCATTACACTTTTGTAATATCATGGGGTTTTCACGAATGGCCCGTCTCGGAGATTTCGCGTCATTTCGGCGTGAAATCGGGCAATTCGAGCTCGTTCGCGAACCGCCGGCTTGCGCTGGCACGCGGCGTGCTCCAGACAGGCAACCCCATTCTGGAAATCCATTCCCATGAGCAACTGCAACCGCACCTCAGCCATCAACAAGATCGCCGACACCCCTTCCCTGCCGCCTTGCGAGGCCGTCGCGGCGAGCATTGAAGACTATGGCATCGACGTCTTCAACGAGGCTTCCATCCGCAAGTACCTCTCGAAGGGCATCGCGGAGAAGCTGCTCGCCACGATCGAAAAGGGCGTGCCCATCGACCCGGCGATCGCGGGAGACGTCGCCCACGCGATGAAGGAATGGGCCATCGACCGGGGTGCCACGCACTACACGCACTGGTTCCAGCCGCTGACTGGCGGCACGGCGGAGAAGCACGACTCCTTCGTCAGCCCCGCCCCCCACGGCGAGG
>CAYVJM010000285.1:0-3241 GCA_964451695.1 uncultured Lentisphaerales bacterium
GGGGGGGGGGGGTGGCGGCCTGCGCGGCGGGCGCGGCCGGTTTCGCGGTGGATTTCTTGGCGGTGGTCATGAAGCTAGTTTCCTGAAGGGGTTTTCGTTTTGGACGGGGCGGCGAAGCGGCCCATCGCGGTGAACTTCCGATAGCGCTGGTCGACGAGACGCGAGGCGGACGTGCCGGCCAGGGCTGCGAGGTGCTCGAGCACCGCCGCCTTGACGTGGGCCATCGCGGCCTCGGGGTCGTTGTGCGCGCCGCCGGGCGGCTCGGGGACGATGCCGTCGATGACGCCCAGCTCGAGGAGATCCTTCGACGTGATGCGCAGGGCCTTGGCGGCGGCGGGCGCCTGGGTGCCGTCGCGCCAGAGGATGGAGGCGCAGCCTTCGGGGGAGATGACGGAGTAGACGGCGTACTGGAGCATCAGCACGCGGTCTCCGACGGCGATGCCGAGGGCACCGCCGCTGCCGCCTTCGCCGGTGACGATCGTGACGATCGGCGTCTCGAGGGCGGCCATCTCCATGAGGTTGCGGCCGATGGCCTCGGCCTGGCCGCGGGCCTCGGCCTCGAGGCCGGGGTAGGCGCCGGACGTGTCCACGAGCGTGACGACCGGCAGGCCCCACTTCTCGGCGAGGTGCATCAGGCGCATCGCCTTGCGGTAGCCTTCGGGGTTCGCCATGCCGAAGTTGCAGGCGATGTTCTCCTCGACGGTCGTGCCCTTGCGGTGCCCGATGAGCATGAAGCGGCGCTCGCCGATGCGGGCGAGACCGCCGACCATGGCCGGGTCGTCGCCGAAGACGCGGTCGCCGTGGAGTTCGACGAACTCGTCGCACATCTTCGTGGCGTACTGCATGATCGTGGGGCGGCCCGGGTGGCGGGCCACCTGGACGGTGTCCCACGGGGAGAGGGCGGCGTAGAGGCGCTCGGTCTCGGCGGCGAGACGGCGCTGGAGGGAGGCGATCTTCGCGGCGGCCGCGCCGTCGCCCTTGAGGCGCTTCGCCTCGAGCTGGGCGATTTCGTCGCGGATCGGCTGGAGGGGCTTTTCAAATTCGAATTCCATGGCGGGGCTCCTTACTTCAGCCGGTAGGCGAGCACGGTCGCCAGGAAGGCCTTCATGTCCTTGCGGGCGACGATGGCGTCCACGAAGCCGTGGTCGCGCAGGTACTCCGCGGTCTGGAAGTCCTTGGGGAGCTTCTGCTTGATCGTCTGCTCGATCACGCGGCGCCCGGCGAAGCCGATCAGCGTGCCTGGCTCGGCGATGTTGATGTCGCCGATCAGCGCGTAGCTGGCGGAGACGCCGCCCGTCGTGGGATCCGAGAGGATCGAGATGAACGGGAGCTTGGCCCTCTCAAGGCGGGCAACCGCCGCGCAGGTCTTCGCCATCTGCATGAGCGAGATGATTCCCTCGTGCATGCGGGCGCCGCCCGAGGCGGACACCATGATGAAGGCGCGCTTGAAACGCAGGGCGTGCTCGATGGCCAGGACGATCTTCTCGCCCGTGCCGCTCGCGAGACTGCCGCCCAGAAAGCGGAAGTCCATGACGGCGAGCACGACGCGCCGGCCCGCGATGCTGCCGCTGCCGGTGATGACGGACTCGCTGATGCCGAGCTTGCGCACGGTCTCGGCCGCCTTGGTCTTGTACGGCTCCTTCGCGTCGCTGAAGTCCAGCGGGTCGGAGGGGACGATGTGCTGGTTGAATTCGCGGAACGAGCCGGCGTCGACCAGCAGGCCGACGCGCTCACGGCACCCGAGGCGATCATGGAAGTTGCATTTGGGGCAGACTTTCATGTTCGCCGCCCATTCGTCTTTGAAGACGTGGGCCTGGCAGGACGGGCAGACCTGCCAGATATCGGCCGGCGGCTCTTTCTTGGCCGCCGAGCTGTTGGTGAACCATCCCATGGTGTTGTCCTCTCGCCGGCGCCTGCCTTCTGTGGCCGATGCGCCAACTGATTTGTCGGTTGACGGTGCCGCCTTCTGTGACGGACGCCGCGTGAAGCCGCAAATTATGCCACGCCCGGCACGACCGGTGCAAGCGCAATCGCGGGTCGTTTCCCGGTATTCCAAGCCGGTCTTTATTTTATTCAACCTATTTTCATGCAGCGATTTGCCGGAATATTCATGTCCCGTTTTCAAACACGAAATCAAAAAATTATGCACTAAATTTGAAACAAGTTTGATTTTGGCTCCGGTTGGCGCATCTAGTCCGGCACCAGCGGCTTTGAGACCCGCAGGCAGGGGCCTGCCTGCGGGAAGAGACAAGCTCCGCGACCGCCTTGTGCGAAGCTTTTACACTCTTCCTGCGCCCAGGCTCTTGGGCGCAGGCTCTTGGGCGCAGGTCTTGACGGCGTCGCCAGGCCTCGCTTCGCGTCACACCCCGGCGGGAACGGGGCCGATTCCCCGATCGGCGTGCGGACGAGTTGCTTTCAACCGTTCGAATACAGTATACTTAAGCGCCAGTTTGACAGCCATCCCCCGTGCTCAAGCCACCGTCCGAGGAACGCCTGACATGAACCTCAGCCGATTTGCCGCTTCCGCCGCCACCCTCCTTCTCGCCACCGTCCTCGCCAACTCCTCGCATGCCGCGGTCGTGGCGCTCCATGCCGACGACTTCGCCTACATCGCAACGGGGAACAGCACGGGCACAGGTGAAAGCAATTCTGGCTTCAATGGTGCCGGCGTCTACGTCGTGACGAATGCCTACCAGGCCGGAGGGGCCGTGCGACTTGGAAAATCGGATGCCGCCGGTGCGATCACCACGACCAACCTGTCCATGCAGGCGGGGACGCTGTCCGTGCGCGTCGACGTCAAGGGATGGACTACCGATGAAGCGGACTTGACCCTTTCCGTCGCAGGCCGGGAGCAGACCTTTGACTACAGCGCGCTCATGGCCTCCGCGACCTTCGAGACGATTCAGGCCTCGTTCGAAATCGCGACAGCGGGCAGTTACCCCGTCGAGTTTCGCTCGTCGCCGAAGCGGACATTCATCGACAACATCCACATCTACCAGGAGTTTCTCGAGAGCGGCGAACCGGAGTTCGTCGTGACGTTGCAGTCGGCCTCGGCGGTGAACGAGCTGGCGCCCGTCCGGTTCATGATCGAAGCGACGGTCGGCGGCTCCCCCACGAATGTCGCCTGCGCAAGCGCGCTGCCTTCGGGCGCGAGCTACGGGGTGACGAACCTCGTCGGCTACTTTTCCTGGACGCCGGCGCTGGGGCAGGCGGGCGTCTATCCGCTGGATTTCACCGCGCC
>CAYVJM010000286.1:0-3199 GCA_964451695.1 uncultured Lentisphaerales bacterium
GCTGGAGGTTGCGCAGGCGGTTGTTGCGGTTGATGACGCGGCGGTAGAGGTCGTTGAGGTCCGACGTGGCGAAGCGTCCGCCTTCGAGGGGGACGAGAGGGCGCAGTTCGGGCGGGATGACGGGCATGACCGTGAGGATCATGTGCTCCGGCCGGCTGCCGCTCGTGCGGAAGCCTTCGCAGACCTTCATGCGCTTGGTGATCTTCTTGCGCGTCTGCTTGGACTTCGTGGTTTCGATCTCCTCCTCCAGGCTCTTCATGAAGGCGTCGAGATCGATGCGGGAGAGGACCTTGCGGATGCCCTCGGCGCCCATGATGGCCTCGAAGGAGTCGCCGTACTGCTCGAAGTAGTCCTGGTACTCGGCCTCGGTCAGGAGCTGGTTGGGCTTGAGGGGCGTGTCGCCGGGATCGGTCACGAGATAGTCCTCGTAGTAGATCACGCGGTCGAGCGCGCTGGCCGTCATGTCGAGCAGCAGGCCGATGCGGCTCGGGGAGCACTTGAGGAACCAGATGTGCGAGACGGGCACGGCCAGCTCGATGTGGCCCATGCGGTGTCGCCGCACGCGGGAGACGGTCACTTCGACGCCGCAGCGGTCGCAGATGATGCCCTTGTGCTTGATGCGCTTGTACTTGCCGCAGGCGCACTCCCAGTCGCGGGTCGGGCCGAAGATCTTCTCGCAGAAGAGGCCGTCGCGCTCGGGGCGGTACGTGCGGTAGTTGATCGTCTCCGGATTGCGGACTTCACCGTGGCTCCAGGAGCGGATGACGTCGGGGGACGCGAGCGTGATGCCGACAGCGTCGTACTGGTCGGCGTTGCGCTTTTCGTCGAAGATTTCCTTGGCGACAAATGGGTTCAAGGTGTGCCTCCCGGGGTTAGTTTCTGGTCTTCGCCTTGGTGGCGGCGTCGGGGATGAGCTTCATGTCCAGGCAGAGCCCGTTGAGCTCGCTCATGAGCACGGAGAAGGTCTCCGGCATGCCGGCCTGGAGGACGTTCTGGCCCTTGACGATGGACTCGTAGATGCGGGTGCGGCCCGCGACGTCGTCGGACTTGACGGTGAGCAGCTCCTGGAGGGCGAAGGCGACGCCATAGGCCTCGAGCGCCCAGACCTCCATTTCGCCCATGCGCTGGCCGCCCGCCTGGGCCTTGCCGCCCAGCGGCTGCTGGGTGACGAGGGAGTAGGGGCCGACGGCGCGGGCGTGGATCTTGTCCGTGACGAGGTGGTGGAGCTTGAGCATGTAGATGACGCCCACCATGACGCGCTGGTCGAAGCGGTCGCCGGTGCGGCCGTCGAAGAGCTCGCACTTGCCGTCCTTGGTGATCCAGCCGTAGTCCGGCTTCTTCGAGGCCTGCTCGAGGAGGTCGTGGACCTGCTCTTCGAGAACGCCGTCGAAGACGGGTGTCGTGGCGTGCAGGCCGAGGGCGCGGCACGCCGCGCCCAGGTGCGTCTCGAACACCTGTCCGATGTTCATGCGCGAGGGCACGCCGAGCGGGTTGAGCACGATGTCGACGGGCTGGCCGTTGGAGAGGAAGGGCATGTCGCACTCCGGCACGATGCGGGCGACGACGCCCTTGTTGCCGTGGCGGCCGGCGAGCTTGTCGCCGACGGAGAGGTTCTTCTTCTCGGCGATGTAGACCTTGACGGACTTGATCATGCCGCGGTCGGAGCCGGAGCCGGTCTCGATCTCGCGCCGCTCGTCCGCGGCCTTCTCCTCGAGCTCGTCGAACTTCGGGTTGTACTCGTCGACGATCTCCATGATCTTGACGCGCACGGGGCTGCTCTCGATCTGGATCGACTTGCGCTTCTCGGCGAGGTGGGTGAGCAGGGCCTTGGTGATCTTGCGGTTCGCCTGGATGATGACTTCGCCGGACTCCTCGTCCACGACGTCCAGGGAGATCTTCTCGCCGAGCAGGACGTTGCTGAGGGCGACCGTGAGGTCTTCCTGGAGCTTCTTGCGGTCGGCGGCCAGGGAGGTCTCGACGTCCTTGAGCGTGCGCTTGGGCGCGGCGGGGGCCTCCTGGAAGATCGAAGCGGCGGCGGGCGGGCCCTTGCGGACGTCGGTCGTGATCTTGACGTCCATGACGATGCCGTAGGTGCCGGGCGTGACGGTCAGGGAGGAGTCGCGCACGTCGGCGGCCTTCTCGCCGAAGATCGCCCTCAGGAGGCGCTCCTCGGGCATGAGCTCGGTCTCGGACTTGGGCGTGATCTTGCCGACGAGGATGTCGCCGGGGACGACTTCGGCGCCGATGCGGATGACGCCGTTCTCGTCGAGGTTGCGCAGGGCGTCTTCGCCGACGTTGGGAATGTCGCGGGTGATCTCCTCCATGCCCAGCTTCGTCTCGCGAGCGCTGCACTCGAATTCGCAGATGTGGACGGAGGTGAAGACGTCCTCGCGCACGACGCGCTGGGAGACGACGATCGCGTCCTCGAAGTTGTACCCGCACCAGGGCATGAACGCGACGAGCAGGTTCTTGCCGATGGCGAGTTCGCCGTGGTCGGTGGCCGGGCCGTCGGCGAGGACGTCGCCCTTGCGGACGGTCTGGCCTTCGCGGACGATGGGCTGCTGGTTGAAGCAGGTGCCGGCGTTGGTGCGGCGGAACTTCTGGAGCGGATAGCGCTGGTAGCTGCGCCGGGCGCTGCTCTTCGTGGGGCGCTTGCCGTCCTCGGAGACGATGACTTCGCAGGCGTCGGCGGTGGCGACGATGCCGTCCTCCTCGGCGACGACGACGACGCGCGAGCCCTGGGCGGCGCGGCCTTCGAGGCCGGTGGCGACGTAGGGGCGCTCCGTGCGCAGCAGAGGCACGGCCTGGCGCATCATGTTGGCGCCCATCAGGGCGCGGTTCGCGTCGTCGTGCTCGAGGAACGGGATCAGGCCGGCGGCGATCGAGATGACCTGCTCCGGCGAGACGTCCATGTAGTCGACGCGGTGGTTCGGGGCCTCGGTGAACTCGGCCTTGTAGCGGCACATCACCGTGGGGTTTCGGAAGGAGTTGTCGTCCTTGAGGGGCGCGTTGGCCTGGGCGATGACGAAGGTCTCCTCCGCATCGGCGGAGAGGTACTCGACCTCGTCGGTGACCTTGCCGTCGCGGACCTTGCGGTACGGCGTCTCGATGAAGCCGTACTTGTTGATCCGCGCGTAGATGCCCAGCGAGGAGATCAGGCCGATGTTCGGGCCTTCCGGCGTCTCGATCGGGCAGATGC
>CAYVJM010000287.1:0-3178 GCA_964451695.1 uncultured Lentisphaerales bacterium
GCATGGACTTCCTCGATGGATCCACCCTCGAAGTGGTCGTCCGCGCGGACGGAAGTGCGACGGCGGTGAATCTCAATGGCGGCGTGACGGCGACCATCGCCAACAATACCTCGCTGGTCGTCTCCTCGCCGGACGCCCCCCGCAGTCTCTCTGGAAAGGAATGGACGGTGCTCTCCTCGACGAATTCGATCACCGGCGCGTTTGGAAGCGTGACCGAAGGGTATCGCGCCCAGACGAAGCAACTCGACGGCGGCGTCTACGCGGTGGTCGTCGGCCGGAAGCAGCTCGCCACGGCGCTCTTGATCAAATAGGCGGGATCTGCGGAGGTCGACTCCCAACGAAGCAAGTCGCTTGTCGTGCGTAATTTCTAGGGTCACCCGCACGCGAATCTGCCACACAACATCATTGCTTCACTGTCTGGAATATGGCATACTTCGCGCTGTAAGCTTCAAAGCTGGCCAATTCGGATTCGCAGACATGAAGACCGACAACGCGCGCACCCTCAAGATCGACATTCGCGCCCTAGGCTACGACTCGGGGACCCGGAATCGGCGTTCCAGAGGCGGTGCCGCCTTTGAAGGGATCGACTACCGCTACATGTTCGAGAACTCGTACGACGCCGTGGTCGTGACGGGCACGGCGGGCGACATCCAGGCGTACAACGAACGCGCCCTGTCGTTCTTCGGGTATGAGGAAGCCGCCGAATTCGATCGGCTCACGATCCACGCCTTGATCGCGGGCTTCACGGACTCGCTCCTCGGGAACATCGTCGCGGTCGTCCAGGAGCGACGCTACATGCGCATGCAGGCCTTCGCCATCCGCAAGGACGAGACGTTCTGCGCCGTCGAAATCATCGTCATGGGCGCCAACAAGGATTCGGCCGAGACGATCTGCTACACGATCCGCGACATCCAGGCGCGCCACCATGCCGAGCAGACGCTGCTCTCCGCGTTCCACGCCATGGACAACACCGACTCCAGCATCGGCATGGTCGATCTCGACGGCAACATCACCTACGCGAACCGCAAGATGCTCTCGATGCTCGGGGACGGCGACGAGGCGCGCGTGATCGGGCGCCCCCTGGCCACCTGGTTCGACGGGGAGGCGGTCGTCAGACCCATGGTGGAAGCCGTGATGAAGGGCGAGCGGTGGACGACCGAGTTGAAGGTCGGAGAAGCCGGCTCGGCCAATTATCTGCGGATCTCCGTCGTGCCGGACATCAACGAGGACGACCAGCTTCTCGGCATGGTGATCTCGGTCGTCGACGTGACCGACCGCCGCCGGGCCGAGCTGGCCGAGTACCAGCTCGAGCGCGACCGGGTCATGATGGAAAGCCTGTCCGAGGCCTGCCATGCCATCGGCCAGCCCGCCACCGTGCTGCTCACGAGCATCGAGGTCCTCAAGGACACCCCGGGCATCGACGTCGAATCGCGCCGGCAGGTGGAGGACATGTGCTACGCGGCCGTGCTGGACTTGCGAGAGTGCCTCAAGGAGATGAACGCCGCGCGCATGAGCGTCAAGGGCTCCATCGCGTCCGGCATTTCTCGCGCGCGGGTCGGCCATGCAGGGCCCGAGCCTGCGCCATCGGCTTCCGCGGAAGCTGCTTCAAACCCCGGCGCCGCGCGGACGCGACCCGACTTAGCAGGAGGCAAAACATGAGCACGCCCGTATCCAATGTCATCCCCGAGCCCACGGCCGTGGCGCTGGTTCACAGCATCGGCCTGCTTGTCCAGCAGACCTCCATGTATGGCCCGACCCACAACGTCGCCATGCTCGCAATGCACGACGCCCTCGCCAAGCTGGAAACCGGGCTGGCGATGCACGGCGAGATCGAGATCGCCATCGGCGGCGCGGATCTGCTCGTCAACGGCGCCCCCCTCGTCTCGAAGGATCCGTCGACGCGGAGCTTGGCCGCCCGCTTCAACCAGCTCAAAATCGACGGCGTGGCGTTCCTGCCGGGGCTGGACGAGGCGGAGTTCGCCATTTTCAACCGCATCCTGTCGTCATCGCCCGGGGCGATTGCCGGCATGGGCGGTCTCCGCAAGGCCCTCGACAGCGCCGGGCTGCGCAGCATCAAGCTCGTCAACGCCGAATACCGGAAGGTGCCCGAGGCGCCAATCGCCCCTTCCCCTCCGCCCCCGTCCCCTCCGACTTCGACGCCCGCTCCGCCCGAAGACAAGGTCTTCTCCCTGGACGGCGGCGCGGGAAGCGGCGTAATCGACCTCTCCGGCGAAATGGCTTCGGGCGCCTCCGCCTTTTCGCCAGCGGAACCGCCTCAAGCCCCAGCCGAGTCCGATCGAATGCAGCGCCGCCGGGAGAACGCCAGGAAAATGGCCGATCTTCTGCGCGCCACCGCCGCCCTCCTCGAGAACACGGGCACGCTCCCCCCCGAGATCGAGCAGCAGCAGATCCTCTCGGCGATCGAACGCATCCTCAAGCACCTCGAAACGACCTCCGTCGAGACCCGAAAGCAGATTTCGCTCCTCGCCGGCAAAGTCGAAGCCGACCGCCAGACGATCGCCAGCATCGAATCCGCCGCGCGGCGCCGGGGCATCGGCTTCAATCTCACGCGCAAGGAGCTGCTCGACCACTACGCGGAGATCAACCAGGAGATCCTCCAGCCCGTCACGGTCTCGGCCGGCGCCCTCGATCTGCTGCTCTCCGGTCGTTGCGGCGCCCTCGAACCCGCCCAGCAGGAGCTGATCCGCCTCGCGTTCGAAGGCATGGGGCGCGTCAACCAGCTCATCGCCTACACGAATCGCATCAGCGGCCTGCCCGCGAGCTTGCAACCGGACCCCGAAGTCATCCGCGACTCCTACGCCTGAGGCCGAGCGCGCGTTCGCCCTCCGCGATCCGCATTCGGAAAGCCGCAAAGGACGTCACCCTCGCCTGGAACGAGTGGGATCCGGGGCGCAAACGCCCCGCCCAGCGCAGAGTCCCCCCGGGGCGCCTGGCGCCCGGCGGGCGGGACGTGCTCGTCAACAAGCGCCGCGCCGGACGCTCGGACTTGCACGTGCCGCTCTCGGAGGTTGACGCGCACGCGCAGAGCCGGTTCGATTTCGAGGCGTGGCTGCGCACGCGCTCCGGCGCGGGGCCGGGCTCGCCGAAGAAAAGGGGTTTGGACGAGAAGCCTGCGGGCCTTGTCGTCGAAGCTAGAAGCGGTGCCAGAGGTCGCGGT
>CAYVJM010000288.1:0-3173 GCA_964451695.1 uncultured Lentisphaerales bacterium
CGTCTGGATGAAGTCGTCGGGCGCGACGATCGAGCGGTCGACGTGGGACTCCGCGGCGAAGTGGCAGACGGCGTCGATGGCGTAGTCGTCGAAGGCGCGGGCGACGGCGGCGCGATCGCGGATGTCGCCGCGGACGAAGACGTAGCGCGGGCCGTAGCCGGCCGCGACGTCGTCGAGGCTCGCGGGGTTCCCGGCATAGGTGAGCGCGTCGAGGTTGACGACGCGGCCTTGGAATCCGCCTTTGGCGAGGACGTGGCGGATGAAGTTGGAGCCGATGAAGCCGGCGCCGCCGGTGACGAGGAGATTCTGGAAAGTGCGCATGGGTTTGGATTCCGGTTGTGCGGGTCCGTATTCTACACCAACCCCGTGGGCTTCTCAACCTGCAAACGGCGTGCCTTTTTGTGGGTATTTGACGGGAACGCCGCATTTGTGCGATCATAAGCGGCCGATTCGCGCGGCGTCCGCCGCGGAAAGGGATTCAGCCATGGTTGCGGATTACGAGAAGCAGGTCTACACCGCCATGCTCGGCAAGGTGATCGGCGTCTATCTGGGCCGGCCCTTCGAGGGCTGGTCGAAACGCGACATCGAGGCGAAGTGGGGCGCAATCGAACGCTACGTCCATGAAGACCGGAAGGTGCCCCTCGTCGTCGCCGACGACGACATTACCGGGACGTTCACTTTTGTCAAAATCCTGGCGGACTCCGGCCTTTACGCCGACACCCCGGACCGGCTCTTCGGCGAGAACTGGCTCAACTACGTTCTCGAAGGCCAGACCGTCTTCTGGTGGGGCGGCGTCGCCCACTCCACCGAGCACACGGCCTTTCTCAACCTCAAGCGCGGAATCGAGGCCCCCTCCTCCGGCTCCATGGCTCTCAACGGACGCGAGGTCTCCGAGCAGATCGGCGCCCAGATCTTCATCGACGCGTTCGGCATGGTCGCGCCAGGCCGCCCCGAGCTGGCTGTGAAGCTGGCCGACAAGGCCGCGCGCGTCTCCCACGACGGGGAGTCCGTCTACGCCGCGCAGGTCGTCGCCGCGATGGTCTCCCTCGCCTTCGTCGAGAAGGACATGGACCGCATCCTCGACGCGGCCGTCGGCTTCATCCCCGCGACCTCCCTGATCGCTCAAATCCATCGCGACGTGCGCGCCTGGGCCGTCGAGGACGGCGACTGGCGCAAGACGTACGATCG
Organism: uncultured Lentisphaerales bacterium; assembly: GCA_964451695.1. Taxonomy (GTDB): domain Bacteria; phylum Verrucomicrobiota; class Kiritimatiellia; order RFP12; family UBA3636; genus JAAZAI01. The sequence goes on from CAYVJM010000288.1 coordinate 1,189, forward strand.
CATCGACGCGCGCTATGGCTACTCGCGCTACGGCGGCAACTGCCACGTCGTCCCCAACCACGCCGTCATGGTCATGGCCTGGGCCTACGCGAAGCGCGACTTCTTCGAGGCGATGAAGATCGTCTGCACCGCAGGCTGGGACACGGACTGCAACGCCGCCAACGTCGGCACCGTCTCCGCTCTTGTCGCGGGTCTCGACCATCTCTGCGACCGCTACGACTTCCGGACGCCGTTCGCCGACCGTCTGATCGTGCCGACCGCAGATGGGACTGATGCGATTACGGACGTGCTTCGCCAAGCTCAGGACGTTGCCGCCATCGGCCGCCGCATCGCGGGTCTGCCGCCGGCGCCGTCGCCGAAGGGTGGAGCGCTGCACACCTTCGAAATGCCCGGCGCCGTGCATGGCTACCAGGCCCAGAACGGCTCGGCGGCTGTCAATCTGCCCGCTCCGAAGGGCTTCTCCGGCACCCGCTGCCTCGGTTTCTGCTACCACGCGGATGCGGATCGCCCGGCGCGGATCGAGACGCCGACGCTCGACGACCCGGCCGGGCAACCCGCCGGATACGGCCTCATGGCCACCCCGCTGCTCGCCAACGGCATGACTGTGCGCACCCGCGTCGCCTGTGTCTCGGCACCGTCGCCGGCGACGCTGCGGCTCTTCGTCCGGGACTCCGAAGGGCAGGTGCGGCGCTCCGCGCCCCTCCCGCTTCGCGCCGGCGCGGAGGGGAGTCTGGTCTGGACGGTGGAGTCCGGCGCCGCGCCCTTGCTTGCGTTCGGCTTCGAGGTCTTCGCCGATGCGTTCTGCTCGGGCGAAGTGCTGATCGACTACGTGGACTTCGGCGGCGTGGCGCGCATCGTCCATCCCCAGGGCCCGCCCAACCGGGGGGCGCGCAACTTCCCCGGCTGGATCTCGAATCTCGACATGGTGCGCGGCCGCTTCTCCAACGACGACGGCCCACTCCTCTATCTCGGCAAGAACGAAGGGCTTGGCGTCCTCGTCACGGGCGGACGGAGCTGGCGCGACTGCACGCTGCGCTGCGACCTCAAGATCCATGCCGCGGCGCGTGCCGGCGTGCTGCTTCGCTATCAGGGCATGCGGCGCCACTACGCCGTCGTGTTCACGAAGACCGCCCTGCAGATCGTCCGCAACCTCTACGGCGAGACGGTGCTGGCGCAAATCCCCTTCGAGGCGGAGGAGAACCGCCTCTACGCGTTGGAGGTCTCGGCCGTCGGCGACGCGATCCGCGTCGCCGTGGACGGCGCCGAGGCGCTTGTGGCCCACGACGTCGCGCTGGACTGCGGCGGCGCGGGCTTCCTCGTCGAACGCGGTCTCGCAGGCCATCGCGAACTGCGCATCGACGCCACGGTCCGCACCCCGCCACCCTGTGGCGCGCGCTGAATCCCGGCCCTCTCCCTCCATCGATCCTGTGTCGACAGAGTCCCTTGCGCGGGCCGCTACGCTGGCGCGATCGCCCCGAACTTGCAGAGGGACTGGCAGAGCGAGCACCCCATGCAGATCAAGGGGTTGATCGTCGGCTTCGCGTTGCCCTGGCTCTCGATGGCCGGGCACCCGCACTTGAGGCAGGCGCGGCAGTTCTTGCAGGCGTCCGGGTCGATGCGGCGCTGCGCGCTGATCCGCGTCTTCGTGTGCAGCGGACATGGCGCGCGCGAGATGATCAACGCGGGCTCATCGTTCGCGAACTCCTCCTTGAGGATGGCGATCAGCCTGCCCTGCTCGTAGGGGTTGACGACGTGGATTCGCTCGATGCCGCACGCCCTTGCGATCGCTTCGATCGAGGCGGCCTTCGTCGGCTCGCCCATCAGCGTGACGCCCGTGCCCGGGTGCTCCTGGTGGCCCGTCATCGCCGTGATCCGGTTGTCCACGACGACGAGCTTCGCCGCGCCCCGGTTGTAGACGATGTCGAGGAGACCGGTGATGCCGGAGTGGAAGAACGTCGAGTCGCCGACGACGCCGACGATCTTGC
>CAYVJM010000289.1:0-3147 GCA_964451695.1 uncultured Lentisphaerales bacterium
CCGACCTGCTGACGATCAACATCGCGGGGACGGTGAACCTCGCCGAGGCCCTCCGCGCCGAGGCGCCTGCGTGCCGGCTGCTCTTCGTCTCCACCGCGCAGGTGTACGGTCCCGTCACCTCCATCCGCGCCGCCAACGTGCCCATCCGCGAGAACGCGCCGCTGCTGCCGCTCTCGATGTACGCGATCTCCAAAACCGCGGCCGAGCACGCCGTGTCCGCCTTTGGCGCCGCCCACGGCATGGAAACGCTCGTCGCGCGCCCCGCCAACCACACCGGCCCCGGACAGTCGCCGAAGTTCGTCGCCGTCTCCTTCGCGCGCCAGATCCTCGCCGCGAAAGTCGGCGAAATCGCCGAGATTCGCGTCGGCAATCTCGAATCGATCCGCGACTTCACCGACGTCCGGGACGTCGTCCGCGCCTACCGGCTCATCCTCGAGCACGGCCAGAGCGGCATGGCCTACAACATCACGACGAACGCCCGGGTCAGCATCCGCGAACTCCTCGACCGGCTCATGGCCCTCGCCGGCGCCTCGCCCCGCGTCGTCGTCGATCCGGCGCTCTACCGTCCCGGCGACGCCTCGCTGCGCCTCGACGTCTCGCGCCTGCGCGAGCACACGGGCTGGACGCCCCAGTTCAAGCTCGACCAGACGCTCGCCGACATCCTCGCCTGCGGCCGCTGAGGCCGTTCCACCACCCCGCCCAACCACTCCCACCGGGAACCTCCGCCATGAAGCCAGCCCACCGCGCTCTCCTGACCGCCTTCGCCTGCGCCGCGTCCGCCTCCTGCGCCTTCGCCGACGCCGCGGCCACCGCGCTCGCAACGACCGTGCTCGCCGCGAACCCCTCGATCTGGCACGCGCCCAATCTGCGGTACAGCTCGTTCGCCGGCTACTTCGGCACGATGGACACGGAGATGCTCGGCAGCGGCGAGATCGTCGGCGGCGCTCTCGAGTTGAGCCCGATCCCCTTCTTCTCGCTCCAACTCCGCGGCGGCTACGCGGACCAGTTCGAAGGCACGGAGGATTTCGCCTCGGAAATCCTGCCCCAGATCCGCACGACGCTGGAAATCGACGAGTTCTCCGTCGTCCCCCTCGAGATCGGCATCATCGGCCGCTTTCCCATCACGCCGTTTCTCAACGTCTACGCCGGCGGCGGATGGGGCTACTACGTCATCCCCACCTTCGAAGCCGTCGCGGCGGAGGAATTCTCGGTCTCCGAAGACATCGACGACATCTCGGGGGGCTGGTGGCTCGTCGGCACCGAGGCCGGCCTCCATCCCATCTACGTCTTCGTCGAGGCCAAGTACACCCACATCGTCGCCAACGACTACACGGTCGACGTCGACTACCAGGGCTTCCGCGGCCAACTGACCGCGGACATCGACCTCTCCGGCATGATGATGCTGGCCGGCGTCAGGCTGAAATGGTGATCGCGCACGACAAGCGCGCGCTTCGCGAACTCGCGCGCGAACGCCGCCGCCAGCACGCCAGCGACCCCCGGGCCGACTTCGCTGCGGTTGTCGAGGCCCTCCCGGCCTTCCGCGAGGCCGCGTCCGTCGCCGTGTATCTGTCGTTCGGCGGCGAAGCGGACACCGGCCCCGTCGTGGCGCGATGCCATGCGCTGGGCAAGCGCGTCGGCGTACCCGCGTGGATTCCGGGACGGCACGAATACGGCGTCTGCGCGCTGCCGTCTGGCGCCGCCCTCGCCGTCGGCCCGCTGGGCATCCCGGAGCCGGCCGAGAAGGTGTGGACGGACATCGCCGTCTACGACCTCTTCATCGTGCCCGGCCTGCTCTTCGACGCCTACGGGGCGCGGCTTGGCCACGGCAAGGGCTTCTACGACCGCATTCTCGCGCAGCGGAAGCCCGGCAGCGTCGTCGCGGCGCTCGCCTTCGACTGGCAGCTCTCGGAATCCCCGCTTCCCATCGAACCGCACGATGTGCCGATGGACTTCATCCTCACCCCCACGCGCCGGGTGAAACGCGATTTCTATTGAAAGAAACAGGCGTTTCAACTACACTCCTGCCCATTTGAAACGTCCATGACTCACAGCATTCTTCTTTCCGGCGTCGGCGGACAGGGCATCATTCTCGCCGCCAAAATCATCGGCGAGGCCGCCGCGGTCTCGGGCTTCGAGGTCTGCTCGAACGAAATCCACGGCATGGCCCAACGCGGCGGCTGCGTCACCGCGCAGGTGCGCTTCGGGCCCCAGGTCCACAGCCCGCTCATCCTCGAAGGCACGGCCGACGCGCTCGGCGCGCTCGAGCAGATGGAGGCGCTGCGCTGGGCGCACTTCCTCAAGCCCGGCGGCCTCGCCGCCGTCTCCCGCCAGACCATCCTGCCCGTCACCGTCTCCGCCGGGAAGGCGACGTACCCGGCCGACGTCGAGGCGCGCCTCGCGCGCGTCTTTTCCAATCTGCTCGCCTTCGACTGCGCGTCCCAGGCGGCCGCGATGGGCGACGCCCGCCTCGCCAACACGATCCTCGTAGGCATGGTCGCCACCGCCCTGCCGCTCACCACGCCGGCGTGGCACGAGGCGATTCGCCTGCGCGTGCCGGACAAACTTCTCGCCCGCAACATCGAAGCGTTCGAATTCGGACGCGCCCTCAAGGAAGAATCCCGCTGATGCCCCTCTTCAACCCCCAAGCCGAAACGCTCTCGCGCGACGCGCTGACCGCGCTGCAGGACGCGCGCCTCAAAGACGTGGTCCGCCGCGTCCACGCCCGCTCCCCCTTCTTCCGGCGCAAGCTCGACGCCGCCGGCATCGACCCGCGCGGCTTCCGCGGGCTCGCCGACCTCCATCAGCTCCCCTTCATGGGGAAAGACGACTTCCGCGCGGAATATCCGCTCGGCATGGCCTGCGTCGACAAGCGCGCCATCGTCGAGATGCACATGTCCAGCGGGTCGACCGGCACGCCGGTCGTCATGCCCTACACCGAGGCGGACCTGGCGCAGTGGGCGGAATGCATGGCGCGCTGCTACGCCATGGCCGGCGCCCTGCGCGGCGATGTCTGCCAGATCACGCCGGGCTTCGGCCTCTTCAACGGCGGGTTCGGCTGCTACCATGGCGCCCGCGCCGCCGGGCTCTTCGTCCTGCCCTGCGGCGCCGGCAACACCGCGCGCCAGATCAAGCTCGCCCAGGACTTCG
>CAYVJM010000290.1:0-3141 GCA_964451695.1 uncultured Lentisphaerales bacterium
TTCGGCGCCTGCGTGGGCTCGTTTCTCAACGTGTGCATCTACCGCATCCCGCTCGACCAGTCCGTCGTCGCGCCGCGCTCCCACTGCATGTCCTGCGGCAAACTGATCCCGTGGTACCACAACCTGCCCGTGATCAGCTACTTCGTCCTGCGCGGCCGATGCGCGGCCTGCAAAGCGCCCTTCAGCTTCCGCTACGCCGCTGTCGAGCTGCTCGTCGCCGGACTCTTCACGCTGGCCTGCTGCATGGTTCCGCCGCACGGCGCCACGCCGCCGCTGGGCATCGTTCCGCTGCCCGGCGGCCTCGCCGCCGTCCCCGTGGCCTGGGTCTTCCTCTCCGGCCTCGTGGTAGCCACCTTCGTGGACCTCGACCACTTCATCATCCCCGACAGCATTTCGATCGGCGGCATGGTCGCCGGGCTCGCGCTCTCCGCCCTCGTGCCCGCCCTCCACGGCGCCGATTCCGCGTGGCAGGGTCTGCTTGCCGCCGCGATCGGCCTCGCCGCGGGCTTCGTCCCGCTCCAGACCATCCGCCTCGGCGGCACCGCGATCTACCGCCGCAAGGGCCGCATCGCCGCCGACGAATACGCGATGGGCTTTGGCGACATCAAGCTCATCGGCGCCATCGGCGCCTTCCTCGGCTGGCGGGGCGCCGTCTTCGCCATCTTGGCCGCCGCGCTCTACGGGACGCTCGTCGCCCTGCCCCTGCTCATCTCCGGCAACCGCAAGCTCCTCGACCGCCTCCCGTTCGGCCCCTACCTCGCCCTCGGCGCCTTCACCTGGCTGCTCTGGGGACCGCGGATCTTCGCCGCCTACCTGGCTCTGCTCGCGCCCGCCGCCTAGGCGCGCCCCACCTGCCGAAACCGCCATGAAGCCGGGCGCACGCACGCGACAACACCGCTTCCGCGCGATCCACATCGCCGGGGCGATTCTCTTCGTCGGCGCGGCGTTCCTGCTCCGCCTCGCCTCGCAGGGACTTCCCCAGCGCTGGGTTGACGCCCTCGCCGACGCGGCCTCGACGGATCGCTTCGCCCTCGAACTGGAGGGCGTCTCCGTGTCGCTGCTGCGCACCGAACTCGACGTCCGGCGCGTCCGCATCTTCCCCAAAGGCGTCGTGCACGAGGCGGTCCTCGAGCTCCAGAACGCGGCGCTGGCGCTGCGCTGGCGCCGCGGCGAGCACCCCCTCGCCTGCATCCGCTCGATCCGACTCGGCCGGCTCGTCCTGCCCGGCACGGGTCTCGACCTCGACGGCGCCCGGGCCACCCGCTTCATCCCGACGACGCCCGATGCGCCCGCCGCGGCCGGCGGATCAGTCCGCAGCGACCTGGCCCTCGGCCCGATCCCCATCGACTGCGCGGCCATCGAAGCGTTCGGCATGGCTGTCAACGGCGTCTCGCTCCAGGCGTCCACGACGAATGGCGAAATCCGTCTCGCCGACATCCGCGTCAGCCTGCCCAGCCGGGGCCAGTATCTCCAGAAGCTCACGGGCGGCCTCGCGTTCGATCTGGAGGAACGATGGATGCGCGCCGAAGCCGAGGGCCGGATCGATCCGACCCGGCTCGTGCCGCTCTTCCGCGCGATCGGTCTGCCCGGCCTCGCCTCCGAGTTCGCCCGCTTCGCCTTCCCCGGCGCGCCGCCCGAGATCCGCCTCGATCTGGACTACCGCCCCGACGACAACGTCCGCGACCTGCGCGTGGATGTCAAGACGGGATTCTGCACCTGCAACGGCGTGCCGCTCATTTCCGCCACCGGGCTGATTCGAGCCTCGGGCGCCAAAAGCTGGAGCGCGCTGGCCATCGACCCCCTGCGCATCCACCGGCCCGAAGGCGAAGCCGCCGGCCGCCTCGCCTTCGACTTCGACCAGAACACCCTTGCGTTCGAAGCCGATTCCACGATCGATCCGCTTCACCTGCTGCGACTCATCCGGATCACCGCCCGGCACGTGGAGCTCCCGATGGACTTCGACAACCCCACCCGGGCGACCGCCTCCGGCGTGTTCGACCTCGAAGCCGGATCGGCCCGAACCGCCATCGCGGGAGAAATCCAGTCGCCCTGCATCAACGCGCAGGGAGTCCCGTTCACCGCCGCGACCGCGCACTGCCGCCTTGACGGCGAAGTCTGGACGCTCACCAACATCGCGGCGCAGGTGTGCGGCGGCCGCGTCGGCGGCGTGGCGAGCTTCGTTCCCGCCCCCCGCCGACACGGCGCCTACGTGTTCGCATGCGATGGCGCCTTCGAGGGCGTGCACCATGCGCAGATCGCGCCGGCGCTCGGCCTCGAACTTCCTTCAGAGGACTCGCCTGGCTCGATCGACCTCGCCTTCGCGCTGCGCGGCCCCCTGCCGCCCCCGGAAGGCACGTTCGTCGAAAATCTCGACGGCAACGGGCGCCTGGCCCTCAAGCAGGTCCGCCTCTACACGATCCCGCTCTTCGCGGGCCTCACGGAGTACTTGGCCGCCCGAATCCCGGGCGTGGACTTCCTGCTCTCCCAGGACGACTTCGAGGCCGACTGGCGGTACGCGCAGGGGCGCCTGGACCTCGAGGCGATGCGCATCTCCGGCCACGTCTTCAGCGCCTCGGGCTCCGGCTCCGTCCTCCTCGACGGCGAGATCGACTTCCTGATCCAAGGTCACCTGCTCAGCCGAGGCACCTGGATCGGCGAGGGGCTCTACTACGCGCTCTTCCCGCTCTCGAAGATGCTCGAATTCCGAGGCACCGGTCCCTGGAAGAGCCCCACGTGGATCCCCGTCGGCCTCCCCGGCGACAGCGCGCCGGATGCTGAATCGCAACACCCTTGACAACCCGCAATACCAACTCCCCGCACGCTGCCGCCCGCCCCGGAGCTGTCCACGAACAGGCGGTGCGGGATGGCGCCCCGCGCCCTATTCCCACTCGATCGTGGCGATGGGCTTGGGGCTGAGGTCGTAGCAGACGCGGTTGACGCCGGGTACCTCGGCGAGGATGCGATCCGTGATCTTGAGCAACACGGGCCAGGGCACCTGCTCGACGGTCGCCGTCATGGCGTCCACCGTGTTCACGGCGCGCAGGATGACGGGGTGCTCGTAGCAGCGCGCGTGATTGCGCACGCCCGTGGACTTGAAGTCGGGGATCACCGCGAAGTACTGCCACACGGTCTTGTCGAGGC
>CAYVJM010000291.1:0-3130 GCA_964451695.1 uncultured Lentisphaerales bacterium
TGGTGCATCCTCGCGCACAACCTCTGGAAGCTCGCCGCCATGGCCGCCGCGCGACGACGGGAGGCGCGCGAAGCCCGAGCCGCCTGAGGAAAGCCCGCGCGTTCGCTCCATCCAGACCCGCCGAAGCAGGCGCGGGCGCTTGCGCTCGCCCGGAAAATGTGGTTTTCGCGAGGTGATCGCACACAATCGGACGTCACCCCGGCTCCATGCCGTCGCGACGCGTCCGAATCCCCGACGGCAGGGCCACCCTCCGAAAATCATGCCATCTTGGGACAGGCTCTAAAATAGGGCAGTCGGACGGGTCCTGTCAAGCGCGAAAAAGGCAGCGCGCAAAAAACTACTCCGCGAGAACGACGAGGGTCATGACGGCGTAGGCCGTGTCGCGCAGGGCGTTGTCGCTCGTGGGGTCGGGCTCTGGGGAGGCGTCCCAGTAGCCGAGGCCGGTGGCGGGGTCCATACGCTGCCGCGCGATGAGGCGGTTGGCGAGGGCGCCGCGCCAGGCGTAGGGGAGCAGTCCGGGATCCTCGGCGAAGACGCTCCGGGGAAGTTTCGAGGCGAGGGCCGCGATGAAGAAGGCGGCGGCCGGGGTGACCGGCTCCGGATCGTCGGCGCGCCGTGGGGCGCCGAGGCGAGCTTGCGCGGCGATCCAGCGCAAGTGCTCGAGGACGTCACGGGTCGGCAGTCCGTCCTGGCTGCGGCCGGAATTGAACCGCGCGAGCCCGGCGATCGCGACGGATTCGACGTCCGCCGGGCGCTGGGCGCGGAGGCGGTTCACGAGACCGGCCCAGCCGCCATCGCGCGGGGCGCCGAGGCTGTCGAGTGCCATGAGCGCGAGCGCGGCGGCGTCTTGGGGCAGAGCGTCGAGGCGGGCGCGGGCGAGGCGCGCGGCGAGGGGGGCGGCGGGGCCTTGGCCCGTGTGGAGGAGGTGGAAGAGGGCGGTTTGGAAGGCTTCCGCCGTCGTCTGCGGCGTCCAGGGCTTCGTGGCGAGGTCGGCGGCGCGTGAGTCGGCGGCGGCCAGCACGGCGTCGAGGGCGGTGGAGGTGGAGTCGGGGACGGGATCGCAGAGCGCGAGGGCGGGGAGGAGCGTGCGCGTGCCGTCGTCGCGCGTCCAGAGTCCGTCGGCGTCCTGACATTTGACCAGGTGGGCGCGGGCGCGCTCGATGGCGGCGTAAGTCTCGCGGAGAATCGACTCGGGGAGCGTGGTCAGGGCGCTGTGGACGGGGACGAGGGCGGAGGACAGGCTGGCGGCGCGCAGGAGGGGGGCGCAGACGGCGAAGGACGCGGCGAGGAGCGCGGCGGCGTGGGGCGGGATGCGATGAGAAGCCGCGGTCATGGCGGGCAGACCTCCCTTGGACGTCAGTTGCCGGCGGCCTCGGTCGTGTTGGTGACGGCGTTGTCCTGCACGACGTTCTCCTCGCGGATGAGACGGACGGCGACGATGTCGGGAATGGGGATGCTCATCGTGAGGCCGGGGTTCGTTTCCATGCGGTAGAATTCCGCGCTCTTGGAGACGTAGACGCCGCGGTAGACGGCGGTGCGCGTCTGGACTTCGACGTCGGGGATGAAGAGACGTTCGAGTCGGACGAGGTCGACCACGGCGGTCTCGCCGCGATTCACGACGATCTTGCGACGCGCCTCGGCGTAGCCGTTGCGTGTGAAGACGACTTCCTGTTCGCCGACGGGGACGCCGGAGACCTCGAGAGGCTCGGAGATCCGATCGGTGGCGTTCGTCAGGGAGGCGGTGGTGCCGAACTCGCGGCCGTTGACGAGGACGGAGACCCCAGCAGGCGAGGTTGAGACGCGCAGCGAACCGACGTTGGCGGCGAGCTTGAACTCCTCGACGACGGCGGTATTGCGGCCCAGCTCGATCGTGCGGGCCATGGGCTCGAAGCCGGGCTTCTCGACGCGGACGCGGTAGGAACCGGCGGCGAGATCGGCGATTTTCAGGGGCGACTCGCCCTTGAACTGGTTGTCCACGTAGACGCGGGCGCCGGCGGGGAGTGTCGCGATGGAGAGCGTCGAGGGGATCGCCACGAGCGGAGCGTGGATCTTGAAGACCTCGCCCGCGGCGAGAGCGACCTGCTGGCTGAACGGCGTGTAGCCCTCCGCAGCGACCTCGAGGGCGCTCTGGCCTTCTTCGATCTTGTCCACGGTGATCGGGGTCTGGCCGCGCAGGACGCCGTTGATGCGGACGTCGGCGCCGGCCGGTTCGGAGGTGATCTCGAGGGAGGCGGACGAGCTGACGAGGCGCGCGGCGATCTTCTGGGGCGAGGCGGCGGCGACGACGAGCTCGATCTGCTGGGGCTTGAAGCCCGCGAGAGCCAACTCCATGCGGTACGTTCCGAACGGGACTTCGGGGAGCAGCAGCGGAGTGAAGCCCACGTTCACGCCGTCGCGCGTCACGGCGGCTCCGGCGGGTTCGGACTGGACGAGGACGGCGGCGGTGGCGGGCTTCAGGCGGATCGTCTCGGACGCACCGGCTGCGTCGCCGACGACGAGCGTCCGGAAGTCGTTTTCGTAGCCCTTCAGGGACGTCTCGACGAGGTGCGCGCCGGGTGCAAGCTGGAGGGTGAGCGGCGCGACGCCACGGGGGGATCCGTCGATGGCGATCGAGGCGCCCGGAGGATCCGAGGCGACGACGACCTTGCGTTCGACGGGGGCCGCGGGTTTGGCGGCGAAGGCCGGCGTGGCGGCGGCGAGGAGGGCGGCCGCGGCGGCGCAGGCGAAGAAGGCGTGGATGAGGGAGAAAGGCTTCATGGGCTATTTCCTCTGCTTGCGAATGCGGGACTCAACGTCGAGGAGTCGGCGCTCGACGTCCTTGTGGCGGGGATCGGCGCGGTCGGGTACGATGTCCATCAGCTCGCGCAAGGTCGAGGCGGCGAGCTCCCAGTTGCGGGTGTTGACGGCATGCTCGGCCTGCCAGTTCTTGTCGCGGTGCAGCGTCTCCAGCTCGGTCTCTGCGACGCCCAGTTCGGTGACGGCCTCGTTGAAGAAGGAGGGCTTGGGCTCGATCGTGTCGAGGTAGGCGATGGCGGACTTGTAGGTGCGCGTGGCGTTGAAGAGGTTGTCGAGGCGGATCGCGCGCTCGTCGTAGAGTTTGCGGGCGAGGATGATGTTCTCGGTGGCCAGT
>CAYVJM010000292.1:0-3112 GCA_964451695.1 uncultured Lentisphaerales bacterium
CACCGGCCGCCCCGGCCTCCACCAGGTCGTCAACGCGCTGCAGGCGATCGCGGTCGCCCGACAGCTTGGCGTGTCCTGGCCTTCGATCGTCTCGCGGCTGGCGGACGCCCCGGGCGCGCCGATGCGCTGGGAGGTCGTGCGGCGCGACGGTATCGTGTGGATCAACGACGCCTACAACGCCAATCCCATCAGCATGGGGAAGTCGTTGGAGACGTTCGCCGCGATGGATGCGGAGGGCGGGCGCAAGGTGGCCGTGCTGGGCGACATGTTCGAGCTGGGGGCGCGCGCGGAGGCGATGCACCGCGCGGTGGGCGCCCAGGCGGCGGCGGCGGGCTTCGACGTCCTCGTCGCCGTGGGCGAGATGTCCGGCCGCTGGATGGTCGAGTCGGCGCGCCAGGCGGGGATGCCCGCTGCGCGCATCCACGCGACCCCCGACGCGCCGGCCGCGCGCGCCCTCCTTGCGGGTCTGCTCGAACCCGGGGACCGGGTGCTGTTGAAGGCCTCCCATGGCATGGCGATGGAGCGCATCCTCGCCTGCGCCGTCGCGGCCGACGTGAAAATTTCCGCATTCGGGGATTGAGTTTCATCTTCAGTTTTAATATGATCGCTCCATTGATGAACGCCAAGACTTTTCCCTTTCCCGCAACCGCGCTGCGCACGATCGAAGCGGCGACACCGACCCCCTTCCATGTCTACGACGAGGCGGGGATCGTCGCCAACACCCGCCGTTTGGCGAAGGCCTTCGCCTGGAGCCCGGGCTTCCGCAACTACTTCGCGGTCAAGGCCACGCCCAACCCGAGCATCCTCGCCGTCCTCAAGGGCGAGGGCTCCGGCGCGGACTGCAGTTCGATGGCGGAACTCGTTCTCGCCGAGCGCGTCGGGATGCGCGGCGAGGACGTCATGTTCACGTCGAACGATACGCCGGACGCGGAGTTCCGCAAGGCGGTCGAGCTTGGCGCGATCGTGAACCTCGACGACATCACGCACATCGCGGCGGTCGAACGCGCTTGCGGCGCGCTCCCCCCGCTCGTCTGCTGCCGCTACAACCCCGGGGCCGCCAAGGCGGGCAACGCGATCATCGGCCGCCCCGAGGAGGCCAAGTACGGCTTCACGCGCGAGCAGATGTTCGAGGGCTACCGGCTGCTCAAGGCGAAGGGGGTCAAGCGCTTCGGCATCCACACCATGGTTGCCTCCAATGAGCTGAATCCGGACTACTTCGTCGAGACGGCGCGCATCCTCTTTGAACTCGCCGCGGAGCTTCACGCGGCCGTCGGCATCGACTTCGACTTCGTCAACCTCGGCGGCGGCATCGGCATCCCCTACCGCCCCGAGCAGGATCCCGTCGACCTCGAGCGCGTCGGCGCCGGCGTCCGGCGCGAATGCGAACGCGTCGTCCGCGGCGCCGGCATGGTCATGCCGCGCGTCGTGATGGAATGCGGGCGCATGATCACCGGCCCCTGCGGCTGGCTTGTCTCGCGGGTGCTGCACATCAAGCACACCTACAAGACCTACGCGGGCTTGGACGCCTGCATGGCCAACTTGATGCGCCCCGCGCTCTACGGCGCCTACCATCACATCACCGTCGTCGGCAAGGAGGACGCCCCTTGCGACACGATGTACGATGTCACCGGTTCGCTCTGCGAGAACAACGACAAGTTCGCCATCGACCGGATGCTGCCGCGTCTCGACCCCGGCGACCTCGTGGTCATTCACGACGCCGGCGCCCACGGACATGCCATGGGCTTCAACTACAACGGGAAGCTCCGCTCCCCGGAGTGGCTGATCCGCGCCGACGGTTCCCCGCGGCTCATTCGCCGCGGGGAGACGCTCGACGATCTCTTCGCCACGCTGGACTGCGGCATCGTCGGGACTTGACGTGCCCATCCCGAAATCCTCACTATGAAATGCCCATTCTGCCGTTGCTCCGATTCCTGGAAGATGATGCGGCAGCGCTGGATGCGCGTCACACCGGGAAGCATGAGGAACATGCGATGCAGCTCCTGCGGCGCGGAGTTCACGAAGTGGCTGGGCTTCATCCCGCTGCGCCATGCGTTCGCCCGCAAGCTGACGAACCTGTGGCATGCCGCGCTGCTCCTCGTCCTCTTCCTCGGGCTGGGCGTTCTCATCCCTGTGCTCTTCCAGGTCGTCCTCGGGCCGTAGTCGGGTGAACCCTCCGCGCCCGACACGTTCCGGAGAATTCCGCTGCCGTCAATGCGGCGCCTGCTGCCGGGTGCCGGGGCGGGTTCGTCTGATGCCCGGCGAGGAATCGGCGCTCGCGGGCTGCCTGGGCCTCGACGTCCTCGTCTTCACCGAACGCTACGCCGCGCTGGTGCAGGACCGCCGCGGTCTCGTGTTGCGGGACTCCCCGGACGGTGCCTGCATCCTGCTCGACGCGGAGGGCCGATGCACGGTCCACGCCGCCAAGCCGCGCCAGTGCCGCGAATTCCCCTTCTCGTGGCAGAACGCCGACTCCGCCACGGTCTGCCCGGCGCTCGATTCAACACGCGCGCCTCTCTGAAGATTTGACCATATTCGCTCCAAGGCGCAATCCAATTTTTCCGTCGCTTGCCAATCCACATCTCAACCGGCACGGGACCTTCTTCGTCAACTAAGGTTGTCGTGTGATGACTTCAGGCACGACCGCCTTGTCGATCAACGCCGGAAAGCCTGTCACCGGATCGATTAGATAAACCTCACGGTTGGCAGTCAGCAGTAGCAGGCGGTCGGCGCGGCAATCGACCGAAAGCACCTTCTGGGGCCAAAACACCCAGGCGCTCCCCGGTCTTGTCATACAGCCGACGCCTTTGCTCGTCACATAAAACACGCTGTTGGAAGATCCGAGAGCTAAATCCACAACCGGGTTGCGGGTCATCAGAACGGGCGAGGGCTTGGAAACGGAGTCGAGGAAGTAGACCGTGTCGCCCACCGCGGCGAATGTGCTGCGTCCGTCTCCGGCAACCGCCGCGATCCCCGAGGACTGAAGCAGGTTCGAAACGGAGCCGTCGGCGCCGACCAGGAGCAGGCTTTCCAGTGCGCCCCCGAACACATAGCAGTGACGCCCGTCCGCACGCGACAAGCGGCCCCCGCGCGACGGGAGGGTGTAGTTTACGAC
>CAYVJM010000293.1:0-3101 GCA_964451695.1 uncultured Lentisphaerales bacterium
GCGATCTCCTCGAGGCAGGCGATCTTCAGCCCCTGCCGGTTCTGGATCGTCTCGACGAAGTTCGAGGCCTCCAGCAGCGAGGCGTACGTCCCCGTGTCGAGCCACGCGATGCCGCGGCCCATCAGCTCGACCTTCAGCTTGCCCCGGCGCATGTAGACGAGGTTCAAGTCGGTGATCTCCAGCTCGCCCCGGGGGGAGGGCTTCAGGTCGCGCGCGACGGCGACAACCTCCGAATCGTAGAAGTACAGACCCGGCACGGCGAAGGACGACTTCGGTTTCGCGGGCTTCTCTTCGAGGCCGACGACGTTCTGGTTCGCGTCGAACTCGACGACGCCGTAGCGCTCGGGGTCGCTGACGCGGTAGCCGAAGACGCAGGCGCCGTCCTTCGTGGCGACGGCGCGCGCGAGCAGCTCCTTCATCCCGTGGCCGAAGAAGATGTTGTCCCCGAGCACGAGCGCGACGGGCTCGCCGGCGACGAAGTCCGCCCCGATGAGGAACGCCTGCGCCAGCCCTTCGGGCTTCGGCTGTTCGGCGTATTCGAAGCGCACCCCGAAGGCGGAGCCGTCACCGAGCAGGCTGCGGAAGAGCGGCAGGTCCTGCGGCGTGCTGATGATCAGGATCTCGCGGATGCCGGCCAGCATGAGCACCGAGATCGGGTAGTAGATCATCGGCTTGTCGTAGATCGGCAGAAGCTGCTTGCTCACCGCGCGCGTGATCGGATACAGCCGGGTGCCGGAGCCCCCGGCGAGGACGATTCCCTTCATCGAGTCCGCCTTTCAGTATTGCTTTTCATATTCGCCCTTGCCAAGACGCTTGAGCTTGGAGAAGCCGGCCGATTTGGCCCGATCGTCGAAATTCGCCTGGGAGCGGCCCACGGCCGCGACGACGGGCGTCTTGACGATCGGCCCGCCACAATCGGGGCACGTCGTCAGCGCCTCGTCCCGGATGGACTGCACGACTTCGAATCCTCCGCGGCAGCGTTCGCACCCCGCCGCGGGGCTTTTGGTTTCGTATCGGTAGATGGGCATATCGGAAGGCGTTGGAGCCGAATTCGTTTGACGGGCCCCATCATACCACGTCGCAGGCAGCCATGACAATTGCCAGATTGGGCATGGGCTACCTGCTACCTGCGGAGTTCGGGGACGAGCGCTTCCAGACACGCCCGCTGGGCGCGGCGGAGCTTGACGCCGGGGCGGGCGGCGACGACGCGCGCCTCGGCGTCGGCGTCCGTCGCGGCGAGACCGCGGCGCAGGAGCAGCGCACAGGCGAAGAAGCCGGTGCGCCCATGTCCCTGCGCGCAGTGGATATAGATCCCCTTCTCCGGGAGGGCGTCGATGCAGGCGTTCAGGTCGGCTGCGGAGCGCGTCGACGCCTCGAGGATCGGAAAGGAGACGTAGCGCCCGCTCCAGCCCCGCAGGAAGCGAGCCGCCGGCAGCTCGGCCGCGAGATCGATGCAGACGGCCACGCCGTCGGGCAGGTCGCCAGGCCGCTCGGGGCGCCGGCCGATCCAGATGCCGTCGGCGAGGCCGTTCCAGCGGGGCTCGCGCGAGAAGCGCGCGATGGCGAACTGGCGCAACCGCAGCGGCGCCGCGTACGGCAGGCAGCCGAGGGTGAAGAGCGGCGGCATCCGTCCGTCCGCCTCCTTGCCGAAGGTGGCGGGGTCGTTCTCGGCGTAGGCGTGCGCGACGAGGGCCGCGCAGGCGGTGAACCAGAGGCCCAGCAGCGTGGCGGGGTGCCAGACTCCGCCACGATGGTAGGCGAGAACGAGGCAGACCGCCGCGGCAGCCGCGAGAACAGAGGCCAGCGCGCCGTAGCGGCTCGCGAGGTGGGCCGCACCGGCGGCGGTGGGACCGGAGTTGTCCGGGCCGCCGCTCACGCCTTCTGCTTGAGCTGGGGGAAGAGGATCACGTCGCGGATCGCCTCGGTGCCCGTGAGCATCATCACGAAGCGGTCGATGCCGAGGCCGAGGCCGCCGGCGGGCGGCATGCCGGCTTCGAGCGCGGCGATGAAGTCCTCGTCGATCTTCTCGACCTCGTCGCCCGCCTGGTGGGCGAAGGCCTCGCGCTGGGCGAGCGGGTCGTTCTGCTCCGTGTAGCCGGGGCAGAGTTCACGCCCTGCCACGACGAACTCGAAAACGTCGGCGAGTTCGGGGTTGTCGGGGCACGCCTTGGCTAGCGGGATGAACTGCCGCGGGACGCGCGTGACGAAGGTCGGCTGGAACAGCGTCTTTTCGATGAGCTTGTCGTAGACCTCGTGCGTGACGAGGAGGTGGTCCCACTTCGGATCGCAGGAGACGCCGGCCGCCTCGGCGGCGGCGCGGGCGTCGTCCGCGGAGCGCTCGAACCAGTCGGCGCCCATGTGCTCGCGGACGAGATCGTGGTAGGCCACTTCGCGATAGGGCGGGGTGAAGTCGAGGACGTTCTCGCCGAAGGTGATCTGGCGCGTGCCCAGGACCTTGTCGCACACGTGCGGGATCATGCCTTCGAGGATGGCCTTCATGGCGAGGCGGTCGCCGTAGGCCTCGTAGATCTCGAGAACGGTGAACTCGGGGTTGTGGGTGCGGTCGAGGCCCTCGTTGCGGAAGTTGCGGTTCATCTCGAAAACCTTGTCGAAGCCGCCGACGAGCAGGCGCTTGAGGTAGAGCTCCGGGGCGATGCGCATGTACATCGTGCAGTCGAGGGCGTTGTAGTGCGTCGTGAAGGGACGCGCGGCGGCGCCGCCCGGCTGGGGCTGCATCATGGGCGTCTCGACCTCCTGGAAGCCGCGGGATTCGAGGAAGGCGCGGATCTCGCGCATCACGGCGATGCGCGTGTTGAAGCGGGCGCGCGACTCGGGATTCGCGATGAGATCGAAATAGCGCTGGCGATAGCGGTCCTCGACGTCCTGGAGGCCGTGGAACTTCTCGGGCGGCTGCTGGAGCGCCTTGGAGAGCAGCGTCCACGTCGCGACGCGGATGCTGATCTCGCCGGTGCGGGTGGTGAACAGCTCGCCCTCGACGCCGACGTGGTCGCCGAGGTCGACGAACTTGAACGCGTCGAAGGCGTCCTCGCCGAGGTGGTTCTTGTTGACGAAGAGCTGGATGCGGCCGGAGCCGTCGCGCA
>CAYVJM010000294.1:0-3087 GCA_964451695.1 uncultured Lentisphaerales bacterium
ACCATCGAGGCGAAGACGACGCCGGCGTAGTCGGTCGTGCCGATCACGTCGCCGCCATCGGCGGGATCGGGATAGTAGCTGTGGACGAAGTAGAAGTCGCTGCCGTCCGGAACGCCGTCGAGGAGCGGATGCGGACGTTTGGCATGCACCTGGTTCCATCCCATGTGCGGGATCTTGCAGGCGGGATCGGTCGGCGCGAACTTGCGCACCGTTCCGGGCAGGATGCCGAGGGCGTCGACGCCGCCGTCCTCCTCCGAACGGTCGAAGAGAATCTGCGTGCCGAGGCAGATGCCGAGGAAGGGGATTCCTGCGGCGATGCGCGCGCGCAGGATGTCGATCAACCCCGCCGCGCGCAGATTCGCCATCGCGGAGGCGGCCGCGCCGACGCCGGGGAAGACGATCCGGTCGGCCCGGGCGAGGACGGCGGGGTCGGCGGTTGGCACGGCTTCGATGGCGAGGGCGTCGAAGGCGAGCCGGACGCTGGTGAGGTTGCCCGCCTTGTAGTCGACGATCGCGATCATGGCAGCGCGACGTCCCGCTGCTCGCGCGTGGCGAGGTTCTTGAGCTTCGCGACGCCGGCCGCGCGGTCGTCCGGGCCGATATAGACGGCCTCGGCGGCGTTGGCGGCGGCGGCGGAGAAGAAGGCCTTGGCCTTGAGCGGGCGCAGGGAGAGGGAGACGTTGCGGCCCTGGGCGCGGAGCGCGGCGGCCAGGCGCGTGGCGTGGCGGCGCTCGTCGTCGGTCATGTATCCGATGGCGACGCCGTCGGGGCGCGCGTCGGCCGCGAGTCCGAGGGACTGGAGCAGCTCGCCGACGACGACGTCGCCGAAGCCGAGGCCGACGGCCGAGGCGGGCTTGCCGCCGATGGCGGAGAGCAGGCCGTCGTAGCGGCCGCCGCCGAAGATCGCGCGAAGCTCGCCGGCGGTGTCGAACGCCTCGAAGACGATGCCCGTGTAGTAGGAGAGGCCGCGGACGACGGCGATGTCGAAGACGGTCTGCTCGCGCACGCCGAAGTCCTCGAGCGCTTCGAAGAGCGCGTGGAGGCGGGCGATGGCGGGGGAGCCGGGGCCGACGATCTTCGCGGCGTCGTCGAGGGATCCGATGTCGAGCAGGTCGAAGGCGGCGGCGCAGGCCCGGTCGTCGAGACCGGCCTCGCGCATGATCGCCTCGATCTCCTCGCGGGGGATCTTGCCCTTCTTGTCGAGGGCGACGAAGACGCCGGGATGGTGCTCGGCACCGATCCCGAGCGAGAGGAGCAACTCGGAGAGGAGCGCGCGGTTGGAGACGCGGACGCGGTAGGCGGCATCGGGGACGCCCATGCGGCGGAGCGCGGCGATGGCGGTGTAGATGACTTCCGCCTCGGCGGAGACGGCGTCTTCGCCGACGATGTCGAGGTTGAGCTGGTAGTGTTCGCGCTTGCGGCCTCGCGTCATGCGCTCGTAGCGAAAGCACTGGGCGATGGCGAACCACTTGATCGGAAAGGGGAGGGCGCCTTGTCGCGCCACGACCATGCGCGCGAGGGTGGGCGTCATCTCGGGGCGCAGCGCGAGCTTGCGGCCGGACTTGTCCTCGAAGGCGTAGATCTGGTTGACGATCTCCTCGCCGGCCTTGCGCTGGAGGAGTTCGAGGGATTCGACGACGCAGGCGTCGTAGGGCTCGAAGCCCGAGGCGGCGGCGGCGGCGCGCCACGCATCGAAGATGCGGTTGCGCAGCTTCATGTCCTCGGGGTAGAAATCGCGCATGCCGCGCGGGGATTCGAAATCGGACACGGGAGTGGGACCTGGGGGTTGGAACGGAAGGGGCGGATTAGGATCTGGCGTCGAGGACAAGCTGCTTGAGCTTCTTGCTGGGCTTGAACTTCACGACCCTGCGGGTCGGAATCTCGACGGTGTCCTCCGGCTTGTTCGGGTTGCGCCCGATGCGGGATTTGCGGGTCACGACTTCGAAGACGCCGAAGTCGCGGAATTCGACGTGTCCTCCCGTGACGAGGCAATCGGAAATCGCGTCCAGAACGGCCTGCAGCGCCTTCGCGGCGTCCGGCTGGGTCAGCGGGGTGGTTTCGTTGAGCATCAGCACGACGTCGTGCTTGGTGAGAGCGGGGAGTGTCGCTTTGCGATTCTTGGCCAAGGTGCTCATGGTGGAGTCCTCGTAGGGGGTGCAGGGGGTGAAAGTGAGGTCCTAGGTCCTAGGTTTGAGGGGTTGGCGGCTAGGGGCTAGTGGCTTTCGGCGAGCAGCGCCGCGATGGCGGCGGGGGCGTCGGCGAGGGGGACGAGGGAGGTCGCCCCGGTCTTGCGCAGGCGGATTTCGACACCGCCCTTTTCGAGCGAGCGCGTGCCGACGACGACGCGGACGGTGCAGCCGATCAGGTCGGCGTCCTTGAACTTGACGCCCGGCCGCTCGTCGCGGTCGTCGACGAAGACGTCGATGCCGCGCGCGACGAGGGCGTTCTCCAGTTCCTCGGCGGCCTTCCGGCTCGCCTCGTCCTTCGCCGCGTCGAGGGGCAGCAGGGCGACCTGGAACGGGGAGACGGAGGCGGGCCACACGATGCCGTCCTTGTCGAAGTTCTGCTCGACGACGGCCTGCACGGTGCGGGTGACGCCGATGCCGTAGCAGCCCATGACCATGAGGCGGGACTGCTTCTCGGCGTCGAGGAAGGTCGATTCGAAGGCCTGGGTGTATTTGGTTCCGAGCTTGAAGACGTGGCCGACTTCGATGCCGCGGGCGATCGTGAGCGCCTCGGCGCACTTCGGGCAGCGGTCGCCGGCCTCGACGGTGGCGATGTCCACCCAGGCCGTGACGGCGGCGTGGGCTTCGAGGGAAACGTGCTTGAGGTGGAAGCCGTGCTTGTTGGCGCCGACGACGACGTCGTTCGCGCCTTTCAGCCCGATGTCCGCGTAGACGGGGATGGTGGCGCCCACGGGGCCGATCGAGCCAAAGGGGCCGGCGTGGCGGGCGGAGGTCTCGTCGTCCGCCAGTTCGAGCGTGGCGGCGCCCAGGACGCGGCGCAGCTTGCATTCGTTGAGTTCGCGCGTCCCGGCCACGCAGGCCATGACGGGCTTGCCGTCCGCGAGGTAGACGAGGGACTTGA
>CAYVJM010000295.1:0-3079 GCA_964451695.1 uncultured Lentisphaerales bacterium
TCGAGCCCTTCATGCGGCCGGACGTGATGATTCACCTCTTCGGCGGCTTCTACGACCTGCCGCCGGCGAAGGAGCACGTCCTGTGGATCCATTCGCATCCGGAAAAACTCACTTCGTCGTTCCTCTCGACTTACGACCGGATCTTTTGCATTTCGAGAGCGAAATGCGAGGAGCTTGAGAGATCGGGCGTGAAATGCGGCTGGCTCCCGATGGCGACCGGAAAGCGGCTGCAGGAGCAGGCCCGCGTAGAAGAGCGGGTCGTTTTCGTTGGCAATGCCTTGCCAGGCCTCGGCGGACACCGGCGGGTGGTCGATGACCTGTTGGCCGTACGTGCGGAAAATCCAGAGATTGACTTCGCCCTCTGGGGAGGATTGTATCAAGACTTGCCGTCTGGCGTGCTCGTGGGCGAGTATCTACCCTACCACGAGTTGGATTCCCTCTACGCCCGTTCCGCCATCGTTCTGAACGACCACCGCACGGAGATGAAGGAACAGGAGTTCATCAATCCGCGGATACTCGATGTGATTGCATGCGGGGGGTTTGTGATCTCCGACCGAAACAAAGTCATCAACGACTACTTCGGTGACGCGGTTCCACAATACGAAGGGCCAGAGGAACTCGCGGAACTTCTCAAGACCTACTACGGCCATCCCGATCGCCGTGCGGAGCGGTTGTTGCGAGCCCGTGAACTCGTCGGCGCATACACGTGGCAGCGGGTGGCTCAAGGACTCATGGGCGCATGAAGATCTTTTCTTGGCGAAATGCGTCATTGTCGTCTGTTCTCAAAAGAGGCTATAATCCGAGCAATGACCCTCACCGTTTTCATCCCCACGTACAACAACGCGGCGTTCCTCCCGCAGGCGATTGAAAGCGCGTTGGCGCAGACGCTCCGCCCCCTGGAGATCGTCGTCGCCGACGACGGCAGCACGGACGACACCGCCGAGGTCGTGGCCCGGTACGGGGACGCGGTCCGATACGTGCGATTCGACCACTGCGGCGTCTATGCGGTTCGAAACGCCGTCCTCCGCGAAATCCGCGGCGACTGGTTCCTCAACCTCGACGCCGACAACTGGATCGAACCGGACTTTCTCGAAAAGGCCGCGCAGGCCGTGGCGGAGTCCGCCGACGACCGCCTCGCCTTCGTCTATCCCGACGCGATCACGTTCGGCGACTACGTCCGCGAGATCGCTGTGCCGGACTTCGATCCGGAGCGGTTCAAGTCGGGCAATTTCGTCGACATGAATTCCCTCGTGAAGACGGAGACGGCCCGGCGCTTCGGCTTCGATCCGGCTTTCAACGATGGCTGGGGCGACTACGATTTCTTCCTGACCCTTGCCAAGCGCGGCTATCGCGGCGTCCGGTTGCGCGGAACACCGCTCCACTACCGCGTCCATGCCGGCAGCATCACGGCGGCCACGAAAACCTTCGACCGCAAGCAGCGCCTGATGCGGCGGATCGTCCAGAAGCACGCCGACTTCTTCTCCGAGGAGGAGGGGCGCCGGGCAATCGCCAAATTCGCCCCCGAGGCCGTCATGCGCCACCGCCTCTGCGAACTCTGGTGGGCCGGCCGCCGTGTCGCCGCGCTCCGCTTCGCCTGCCATCTCCTCGTCGCCCATCCGCAGGCTTTCTTCTCCCAGGCGGTCATTGCGCGGTTGTTCGGTGCGCAACCCACCGGGGGGTGAATGGCGGCGCTTTGATGTGGCGGGGTCTCGTGCGCGGCCCGCCGCGGCGATGCTCATTCGAAGCGCTCGACGCGCTGATGGCAGTAGGGGAGGGCGCCTCGAAGTCGGGGCGCGTCGGGATCGCCATTCGGGATCACCTTCGCACGCGGTCCAGAAGCGATGCGCCGGCCGGTTGCGTCGCGGGGGGCGCGCGCCAGCGCCCCTGCGCCCAGGCGCGGTTGTTTTAATCTTGCAGAAAACGCAAGATTACATTCGCATCGGCACGACAGGCGCGCGCAAAGCGGGGTGGGGCGTAGCCGTCCCGGCAAGCCGCGCCACGTAATCTCGTCGCAATCCTCTCAAATTTCTGGATGTTGATGAACCCCAACGATCGCAAAGAACGCAGAGCCATTCAGAAATCCCCGGAGGCGGACCGAGTACGAAGGGCCTCCGCTGCGACAAGGCCTCCGCGAATTTGACGCTCCGCCGGGATTCTGGTATGGTTAATCAACATTGAATCCGGCTTCCCGCGGTTTCCACGGATGCGTGTCCGAGCCCCGGGTCGTCGGGGTGTCCATATCAACGAGAGGCGACAGGCAGGCGATGAACTACGGAATGACGATCCCGGCGCGGGGCGCGCTGGATTTCCTTTCACTGGGGGCTTTGGTCCACCGGCTCGATCCCGGCGTGGTTCCCTTCCGCAAGGCCAACCAGTGCCAGATCCACGTGAGCGGCGGCGAGTTCAACGTCTCCGCGAACCTCTCGGACTGCTTCGGCCTCAAGACCGGCATCGCCTCCGCGATGGTCGACTACCCGATCGGCGACCTCATCGCCGAGCGCGTCCGCGCCATGGGTGTGAAGCCCTTCTACAAGCACTTCAAGCACGACGGCGTCCACGGTCCCAACATGGCCACCGTCTACAGCGACCGCGGCTGCGGCGCCCGCGCCCCTGTCGTCTTCTACAACCGCTGCAACGAAGCCGCCGCCCAGCTCCAGGCGGACGACTTCGACTGGAAGGGCATCTTCGCCGAGGGCGTGCGCTGGTTCCACAGCGGCGGCATCTTCGCGGCGCTCTCCGATTCGACCCCGGCCGTCATCGCCGCGGGCATGAAGGCCGCCAAGGAGGCCGGCGCCGTCGTCTCCTTCGACCTCAACTA
This sequence comes from uncultured Lentisphaerales bacterium, assembly GCA_964451695.1. Classification (GTDB taxonomy): domain Bacteria; phylum Verrucomicrobiota; class Kiritimatiellia; order RFP12; family UBA3636; genus JAAZAI01. The sequence goes on from CAYVJM010000295.1 coordinate 2,819, forward strand.
CCGCGCCAAGCTCTGGAACATCCGCGGCGGCAACGCGCATGCGGTCAAGACCCTCGAGCCGATTCTCCAATACGTCGATGTTCTCGTCGGCAACGAGGAGGATCTGCAGATGGGCCTCGGCATCCCCGGCCCCGAGGTGGAGGCCAAGTCGGCCCTCGACCCCTCCGCCTTCGTCAGCATGATCGGCAAGGTCACGAAGAAGCACCCCAACATCAAGGTCGTCGCCACGACGCTGCGCGAGGTGCATTCCACGAACCGCCA
>CAYVJM010000296.1:0-3064 GCA_964451695.1 uncultured Lentisphaerales bacterium
ACTTCGGCACGCTCGACAACAGCCGGGTGCGGATCGTCATCCTGCTGCTGGCCCCTGCCGACGCCCCGGCACCGCAGCTCCAGGCGATCGCCTTCTTCAGCCGTATCCTGAACGAGCAGGGACGCGCCGCCCTGCTGGCCTGCGATTCCGCCGAAGACATGCACGAAATCCTGAGCGGAGCCGCGGCCCCCGACGGCCGCCGGCCCGCGGCGGCCAGCGCCGGCGACAACCCCCTCGCCTGCCTCCAGTGGCACAGCGTCTCGCTCGACCTGCACGGTGACACCAAGGAGGCTGTCATCGACCAGCTGCTGGCGCTCTGCGCGCGCAGCGGGGTGGTGACCGACCTCGCCGAGGCCCGCACGGCGATCCTCGCCCGCGAGAGCAAGAGCAGCACGGGGCTCGAACACGGCATCGCCCTGCCCCACGCGCGCACGGAGGCGGTCTCGCGGATGGTCTGCGCGCTGGGCATCAGCCGCCGGGGTGTCGATTTCGGCTCGATGGACGGCCGGCCCGCCACGATCTTCGTCATGGTGCTCATGCCGATGGAGGTCACCACGGCCTACACGCGTCTGACGGGCGGTTTGATGCGCGCGCTCGACGACGCCGGGCGCGAGGCGCTGATGGCCGCCAAGAGCGGCAGCGAGGCGGTCGCGATCCTGACCCGGGGCGTGGGCACCCCCCGCAAGGCCTGACCAAACGCCTCAGCCGGAGAACCGAATCTCGACTCCGAAACCCCGGCGTCGATCATCGGCGAAAGAACCTTGGGGATCGTCTTTTTGCCGGGTTCTTTCTTCTCATGTGACCAGATGCCCCTTTTTTGCCGCCAGATGAATGGTCGCCTCAGTTCCCGAGTTGAACTGTAGGAAATCGGTCTCAATCCCGTCACTGAATATGACCCCGTTCTCGGGCATGTGGGACAGAAGAACCAGGGGCGAGGCTTGTGTCACTTTCCCAAACGTAATATCCGCTGACGATGTCTTGCTTGGCCAAGGTTCTCGGACGGAGAAGTACAGGTAGTCTGCATCCCAGGCGAAGGCCCTCTTCTCACTGATCTTGATTGAGCGGGCAGACAGGACAGACGCGATGCCCGTGGCACCCGCAAGTATGCTGCGGAGCCAGCCGGTTGAGCCCAATCCCGTCGAGACGATGATCCCACTTGATGAGTGGTTCTCGAAACGATCACCCGCTCGGATCGAGTACCGTGCGGATGTGTGACTGCGCGGACCGATGAACAAGTCATTTACGCCATAAAGGACCTGTCCTGTGTTGAGTTTCGCTTCGGCCATCGTCACTGCACGTATAGCCCGTTTTCCGGCAAACACCTCCGGCATCAAGACATCAAGGTCAGGAACTCTGAACGGGAGAAGGACTCCTTCCCAACGACCTGGATCTGGATTTACGCCGAGAAGGAGTTGCCCATCCAGGTACTTCATGACATTGGCGACAAGGCCATCCTGTCCAAGGACAACGATTGTGTCTTTGGGGCCAAAGATGAAGTTGGGCACGAAGGCGCGTGAGACGACTTGGACACGCCCATGCCGCGACAGAATTTCTTCTGTTTCACGCAACGCCGTCTTGTATGTGCGATCTTCCGCCTGGTAGTCAGCGAAATCGGCACCCAAGTGCTCGACATAAAAACGGGCTTGGTCTTCCGTGTTGAAACGTGCGATGAGATCATCCAGACGGGTGCGGCGGACGATTAGGACGATCTTATTTTCGGTCAGACGTTCCATTATTTCGGATTGTCCTTTGACAGTAATTCGCGCAACAGATCAGGGGAGACATTCAGTTGCCCGATCTTGTCTGCATGTTCCGCCAGTTCCTTAAACGCAAGTGCCACGAGTTGTCCGGGTTCCATTCCAACGCTGAACAGTGCCTGAAGGGTCTTCGGGTCGGTCTGCGTCAGGGCCTTCATGACTGCGGCAATGGCGTATGCCTTGGAATCTGCTTCCTCGCGAGCGTTTGCTGTGGAAAGCACCACCAAGTCCTTGTTCTTCTTCTCAAGGGCGATCTTCGCGGCCATTTCTGCTTCTCTGAGTTCATGCTTCTTCTGTTGAACGGACTTCTCTGCCTCCATCTGAGCTTCTTTGATCTGCCGCTTCTTGTTCTCGACAGCGATTTCCGTGTTGAGTTCGTTTTCCTTGATGGACCGCTCCTGCTCGACAGCCGCATTACGCCGTGCGTAGACCGCCTCGTCGGCCTCTCGGAGAATTTGCTCGCGTGCTTGTGCCTCGAGGGCGCGTGATGTTTCTGGCGTGGGCTTGATCGCAAGGATGGACAACCCAAGGACCTCGACACCCAACGATGTGATTACCTCGGCCGCCTGAAGGCCCTGGCGCAAGGCCGACACCAGATTCTCTGACTGTCCCAGAGCCTCGCGCAGAGGGAGCGACTTGAGAGACGCACGCGTCAATACTTGAGCGTGGTTAATCAGCCTCTGCGGGAGTTTCTTGGGGTCATCGGACGCATATCCTTTGCCGCCGGGAGCAAGCGTAAAGTTCATGAGTTGTGACAATTTCTTGGGGTCTGCGACACGATAGGTGATTTGCCCCTGCACAGTGACCTGCTGAAAATCGGAAGTCACTTCCTCGAAGATGAAGGGAACGTCCACACTGCCGACAGGCACGAGTACCAGAGACGTGGTTGGTGCGAAGCAAAAAAAGGATAACCCAGCACCTTCGCGAACGACCTTCCCTCGTTTGTACTTCAGAACGAAGTCCGTTGACTCAACCTTGACGAATCGAATTCCGAACATACTTTCTCCTTCGCGCTTGCGCAATTGCTGTTACTGGCCAATCGGGATAGGGGGGCGCCTCGCGGCGCTGCCCCTCCCACACCACCCGGCAAGCATCATCCGTTTCATGTCCGCCTCCTTCCGCTTGCCGCACACGACGGACTCCGTCCGCCTAGGCCGCTACCGCGGCGGCGATCGCGGCACCCATGGCCTTTGTGCCAACCTTCGACTCGCCCGGCGCGGCGATGTCGGCGGTGCGCAGCCCCTCGTCGAGCACGCGCGAGACGGCGCGCTCCACGGCCTGCGCCTCCTCCTCCATCGCGAAGGTGT
>CAYVJM010000297.1:0-3045 GCA_964451695.1 uncultured Lentisphaerales bacterium
GATCGTCGACCACGACACCGGCCGGCCGCTGCCCGACGGCGAATTCGGCGAGGTCGTCGTCACCGCCCTCACCCGCGAGGCGCTGCCCGTGATCCGCTTCAAGACGGGCGACCGCAGCCGGATCGTCTCGCGCACCGCCTGCGCCTGCGGGCGCGTCCACACGCGCATCGACAAGATCAGCGGCCGTCTCGACGACATGCTCATCATCTCCGGCGTGAACTTCTTCCCGCAACAGGTCGAGCAGTCGCTGCTCAAGATCCCCGGCGTCCTCCCCAACTACCGCATGACGATCCAGGACCGCCACGGCATCAAGCGCCTCCACGTCGATGTCGAGGCGGAGCCCGGCGTCACCGGCTTCATGGTCGAGAAGCAGCTCAAGGAGGACCTCGGCTTCTCCCCCGACGGCGACATCCACCTCCCCGGCACGCTGCCCCGCCCCGAAGGCAAGGCCAAGCGCGTGTTCTTCGAGCCCTGAGCCGACCTGAACCCCGAACCCTGAACCCTAGGCAACCATGAACGTTCTCAGCACCGAAATCCAAGGCTACGCCGCCAACTCCTCGATGATCCGCAAGATGTTCGAGGCCGGCATCGAGCTGAAGAAGAAGTTCGGGCCGGACCAAGTCTACGACTTCAGCCTCGGCAACCCCGATCTCCCGCCCCCGGCCTCCGTCAAGCAGGCCATCCTCGCCATCGGCAGGCGCGCCAACAAGCCCTTCGCCATCGGCTACATGCCCAACGCGGGCTATCCCGAGACGCGCGCCGCCCTCGCCCGGAAGGTCTCCCAGGAGCAGCAGGTGGAGACGCCGGCCGCGAACGTCGTCGTGACCTGCGGCGCGGCCGGCGGCCTCAACGCCTTTTCCCGCGCCGTGCTCGAGCCCGGCGACGAGGTGATGTGCCCGAGCCCCTACTTCGTGGAGTACGGCTTCTATGCCGGCAACTTCGGCGGCCGGCTCGTGCCCGTCCCGACGAAGCTCCCGTCCTTCTCCCTCGACGTGCCGGCGATGGAGAAGGCGATCACGTCGAAGACGCGCGTCGTCATCGTCAACTCCCCGAACAACCCCACCGGCCAGATCTACTCCGCCACCGAGCTCAAGGCCCTCGCCGCCGCGCTCAAGCGCCATTCGAAGAAGAACGGACGCCCGATCTACCTCGTTTCCGACGAGCCCTACCGCTTCCTCAACTTCGACCGCGCCGAGATCCCCTCCGTCTTCGCGCGCTACGACGCCTCCGTGGTGATCGGCTCCTTCTCCAAGAGTCTCTCCCTCGCCGGCGAGCGCATCGGCTACATCGCCGTCTGCCCGACGTTCAAGGGCGCCGCCGAGCTCATCGGCGGCGTCACGCTCACGAACCGCATCCTCGGCTTCGTCAACGCCCCCGCCATCGCCCAGCAGATCCTCCAGACCTGCCTCGACAGCGAAGTCGACCTCGGCGTCTACGCACGCCGCCGCTCCCTCATGGCGAAGGTCCTCGACGGCGCGGGCATCGAGTACGTCCTACCGCGCGGCGCGTTCTACTTCTTCCCGAAATCTCCAGTTCCCGACGAACGCGTCTTCGTCGACGCCCTGCTCCAGGAGCGCGTGCTGGCCGTCCCCGGCCGCGGCTTCGGCCTCCCTGGCTACTTCCGCCTCGCCTTCTGCGTCGACGGCGCCGTCATCCGCAACTCCGCCGACGGCTTCAAGCGCGCCGTCGAGAAGGTGAAGGGTGGAAACTAGAAACTGGAAACTGGGCCCCTGCCCATGCCCGCTCTGCACCCGAGGCTAAGCGCACCTCCCGCACTCACGCACCTCCCGCAATCACGCAATCACGCACTCCCACCTCCCCACATCCATGATCCTCCTCACCGGCAACGAGGCCATCGCCCGCGGCGCCTACGAGGCCGGCGCAACCGCCGCCTTCGGCTACCCCGGCACGCCTTCCACCGAAATCCTGGAATCCCTCGTCGCCCACGCGCCCGAAGGCGTCTACTGCGAGTGGTCGCCGAATGAAAAGGTGGCCCTCGAGGCCGCCGCCGGCGCCGCCATCGCCGGCGCCCGCAGCCTCGTCACGATGAAGTGCGTGGGGCTCAACGTCGCCGCGGACCCCCTGATGACCCTCTCCTACACCGGCGTCGTCGGGGGCATGGTGGTCGTCGTGGCGGACGACCCCGGCCAGCATTCCTCCCAGACGGAGCAGGACACGCGCCAGTACGCGCGCCTCGCGAAGCTCCCCGTGCTCGAACCGGCGAATTCGCGCGAATGCCGCGATTTCATGGTGGCGGCGTTCGAACTTTCTGAAAAGCACCGCTGCCCGGTCATCCTGCGCACGACGACGTGCGTCAGCCACTCGCGCGGTCTCGTCGAGTTCGGCGCGCGCCGCGCGCCCAACGCCGTCCAGTTCGTCAAGAACGACCCGCAGTTCGTCCCGCTGCCCCTTTGGGGACGCAAGCTGCGCGTGAAGGTCGAGGAGCGCCTCGACGCCCAGGCCGCCGAAGCCTCGGAGACCGCGAACTTCAACGCGGTCCTCCCCGGCGCCGACCGCAGTCTCGGCATCGTCTCGAGCGGCGCCCCCGCCCTTCACTGCCGCGAGCTCTTCCCCGAGAACCCGATGCTCAAGCTCGGCTGGGCGTTCCCGTTCCCGGACGATCTCCTCCGCCGATTCGCCGCCTCCGTCGAGAAGCTCCTTGTCGTCGAAGAGGTCGACCCCATCCTCGAAGAGCATATCAAGTCGCTCGGCATCGACTGCGTCGGCAAGACGCTCGTGCCGCGTTGCGGCGAGCTGACGCCCGCCCGGATCTACGAAGTGCGCGAAAAGCTGGCCGGGCGCGTCCCGGCGCTGCCTGCGCCCGTGGCGGAGTCCGCCGACCTCCCCGGCCGGCCGCCGATTCTCTGCCCCGGCTGCCCGCACCGCGGGCTCTTCCTGGCGCTGACGAAGTTCGACGTGATCGTCTCCGGAGACATCGGCTGCTACAGCCTCGGCGTTTTCCCGCCCCTCGGCCGCACGGACACGATCCTGTGCATGGGCGCCGGCTTCACCGTCGCCCACGGCATGCAGAAGGCCGGGGAGAAG
>CAYVJM010000298.1:0-3042 GCA_964451695.1 uncultured Lentisphaerales bacterium
GTGGCGATGACGCTGCCGGTGGTCGCCGAGACGCTGATCGCCGAGGCGCTGTCGCGTCCGTACCGGCTCGCGCTACCGGACGACGACTCGTGCGAAAAGGCCCCGATTGCGAAGCAGTTCCACTTCACGATTCCGCTGTCCATGGGCGGCATCATGCTATCGCTCTCGGCGGTGATGATCGCTGTCTTTCTCTCTCGTGTCAACGAGGGGGAGTACACGTTGCCCGTCCACTACATCATGATGGGCGTGGTCAATCCGCTCGGCTTCGCCGCGATGCGCACGCAGGCGGTGGCGATCGCCTTTCCACCCGGCGTCTGCTCCCAGCGTCGTCTTCGCCGGTTCTGCCTCGCTGCCGGCCTGGTTCTCTCAGCGGTGCCGTTGGTATTCACCCTCCCCGTTGTCGCGCGCTGGTATTTCGGGAGCGTGCAGAATCTGGATGCCGACGGCATTGGGATGGCCACGCGGGCGATGACCGTCGTCGCGGTCATTCCGCTGCTGCAGGCTCTCCGAGGCCATGCCGAGGGGATGGCCGCGCTTCGTCGCCGCCCGAACGCGATCATGGCCGGCCAGGCAATGTACCTCGCGTCGATCGTCATCCTGCTCTTCGCTCTGCTGGAGACGCGCGTCCTGCCCGGCTATCTCATGGGCGGCGTCTCGATCATGGTGGCCATCGCGATCTCCCAGCTCACCGTCCGGGCCGCGCTGGTCTGGAACGACTTCGAGGACTCCTATGGCGATCCTTCCCGCCGCGCCCCCGACCCGGGCGCCCAGCCGCGATGAAAGGAGCGAGGACGATGAATCTCGACGTGTGGCTGTCAGACCCTTCCGCGCAATTTCTGTCCGACAAGGCCGCACAGGCGTGGGAGGCGGCGTGGACGAAGTTCTTCCTCCCGAAGACCGGCCTGTTCTACGACTATCTCGGCAGCTACGTCCCCGGGCGGGAGCTGGCGCACCTGCTCGCCGCCTGGTGGCGTCTTCAGGAGGGGAGGGCGGGCGCTATGGGCGGTTCTCCGGGGTCTTTTCGCGGAGGTTGACGGCGCGCGCCAACTCGAAGAGGCAACCGGATAGCCGGTTCAAATAGGCGAGGGTGGACGCCGCTTCCGGGCGGCCTTCTTCGCGTATCCCCGCCACCGCGCGCTCCGCGCGGCGGCAGACGGCGCGGGCGAGATGCGCGACACATGCCGCGGGATGTCCGCCCGGCACGAGAAAATGGCGCAACGGGCCCGCCTCGTCGCCGTAGGTCCGTTCGAGTTGATCGATCACGGCCAGCGAGGCCTCGGCCGCCGCGGCTTCGCCTGCCTCCGCGGCGCCTGCCAGCAGTCCGCCGATTTTGAAGAGATCCTGCTGGATGCGGATCAGCGCGGGCCGCATGTTCTCGCACGACGGGGGCAGCGAAGCGACCAGCAGTCCGACGCAGGCGTCGAGTTCGTCGATCTCGCCCAGCGCGCAGATTTCCGCGGAGGCTTTCGACACGCGCCCCGATCGCGGATGGAACGTCGTTCCGCCGTCCCCTTCGCGCGTCATTTCAACGCCCTCCCAGCAGCAGCGCCAGCGCCAGCGCGCCCGCCGCCACGCAATAGAAGCCGAACAGGTGGAACCGGCCGCGTCCGAGCAGGCGGATGAGCCCGCCGATGGCCAGCCAGCCGACGACTGCGGCCACCGCGGCGCCGACGAGACAGTGCCACGCGACGAGACCGCCGGGCGACACGCCGTCCTTGAGGATCTCGACGAGCACCGCGCCGCCGATGACCGGCAGCGACATGATGAAGGAGAATTCAGCGGCCTCGGCGGGCTTGACGCCGGCGAGGCGGGCGGCGAAGATCGTCGAGCCCGAGCGGCTGACGCCCGGGAGCATCGCGATCATCTGGAAGACGCCCATGAGCAGCGCGTCAACCCACCCGAAGGGGCGCGCGCGCGGCGGACGGCGCTCCGCGGCGTAGAGCGAAAGCAGCGCCACGCCGGTGACAATGAGCAGCACCGAGACGACAAGCGGCGAGCCGTAGGCGGTTTCGATTTCGTCTCCCTTCCAGGCGTACATCGCCCCGGCGGGGATCATCGAGACGAGAACCCAGAGCGCGTAGAGCAGCGACGCCCGCTCCCCGCGGAGTGCGCCGCGCAGCAGCGCCAGCAACTTCTGGCGGTAGTAGACGGCCACGGCCAGCAGCGTGCCTCCGTGGAGGAACAGTTCGAGCGATGCGCCGGGCGATTCGAGACCGAGAAAGTGCTTGGCCAGCACGAGGTGGCCGGAGCTGCTGACGGGGAGAAACTCCGTGAGGCCTTGGACGACGGCGAGCACGATGATCTTGAGCAACACTTCCACGGAAGCCTTCTTTCTCGCGGCGGTTCAAAAAAAAAGCCGTCTTTCGCAAGACGGCTTCGAGAATGGCGGGAGCGACGAGAATCGAACTCGCAACCTCCGGATCGACAGTCCGGTGCACTAACCAATTGTGCTACACCCCCGGGGTGGTTCAGGAATTGCGAGTCGGCTTTCGGCCTCCCCGGTCATCAGAGAACGGGGCGGACTCTACCACATCCGCCCCGGACGATGCAAGCGCTTTTTTCTAGTAGTAGAGGTTCTGGAAGAGATCCTGAGCGGCGCCTGCCTGGATGAGCGTGTAGTCGGCGGTGTCGGCCACGAGGATGTTGTGGGCGCTCGTGTTGTCCCGGAAGCGCAGGCTGATCGGATCGGCGTCGTCGATGTCCTGGGCCGAGGCGTACAGGCCGTTGCGGTAGCCGGAGATCGTGTTGTCGCGAACCCGGGCGGCCCCGCCCTCCGTCACGCCGTTGAAGGAGACGAGCACGCCGGAGAAACCCTGCGCGGTCTGGTCCTCCCAGTCGAAGTACGACTCGGGGATGGCGCCGCCAAGACCGCCGGTCGTCAGCTCGGCGGGCAGGACGATGCCGATGTCGCCGGGCATGTCGGCGTAGCCGTCCCAGAACCAGGTCTTCATGGAATCGAGGGCGTCGTCGGCGGCGGCCACTTCGGACATGGCCTCGAGCCCGTAGAAGCCCTGGCCCATGCGGTTGCCGTTGCCGGCGATC
>CAYVJM010000299.1:0-3002 GCA_964451695.1 uncultured Lentisphaerales bacterium
CCTGCCTGCGCCGCATCAACAAGGAAGGCAACAAGCTGCTCACCGCCGAGGAGCCCGTCGAATACGACATCGACGGCATCGTCCAGGTGCCGATCAACCCGCTCCAGGGCAACACGTTCCCCCTCGTGCTGCGCGCCTTCCTCCGCCAAGACCCCGACATCATCATGGTTGGCGAAATCCGCGACCTCGAGACGGCCCAGATCGCCGTGCAGGCTTCCCTGACCGGCCACCTCGTCTTCTCGACCCTCCACACGAACGACTCCGCCGGCGCCGTGACCCGCCTCGTGGACATGAACGTCGCCCCCTACCTCATCGCCTCCACCCTCGAGGCCGTCCTCGGCCAGCGCCTCGTGCGCATGATCTGCCCGAACTGCAAGCGCGCCTACGAACCCACGCCGGACATCCTCAAGCGACTCGATCTCACCCCCGAGCAGGTCGCCGGCCGCTCCTTCCACTTCGGCGCCGGGTGCGACAAGTGCAACCAGTCCGGCTACCGCAAGCGCAAGGGCCTCTACGAGTACCTCCGCGTGACCGACCCCCTTCGCGTGCTCATCACCGAGCGCAAGCCCACCCTCGTCCTTCGCGAGAAGGCTCGCGAGCTGGGCATGCGAACCATGCGCGAGGACGGCATCCTCAACGTCCTCGACGGCAACACGACGGTCGACGAGATCCTGCGCTACACGTGACGAACCCCGGCGGCGAGTCGCGCCGCCTCAGACGAAGAACGGACCGATACGACATGGAGAAGATCATCATCGCCGGCAGCGGCCCTGCAGGCCTGACCGCGGCGATCTACGCAGCACGGGCCGGGTTCGACCCCCTCGTTCTCGAAGGCATGCAGCCCGGGGGCCAGCTCACCCAAACCGAGATCGTCGAGAACTTCCCCGGCTTCCCCGACGGCATCGACGCCAACGAGCTCATGGCCCGCATGAAGCGCCAGGCCGAGCGGTTCGGCGCCCGCTTCCAGATGGACGAGATGACCGGCGCCGCGCGCGCCGAACGCGGCGTCGCCGTCGACTGCCTGGTCGGCGGGCGCCTCGAGACGGGCGCGCTGATCGTGGCCACCGGCGCCACGGCGCGCAAGCTCGGTATCGAATCGGAGGCCAAGCTGACGGGCCGCGGCGTCTCCGGCTGCGCGGTCTGCGACGGCGCCTTCTACAAGGGCAAGGCCGTCGCCATCATCGGTGGCGGCGACACCGCGATGGGCGACGCCCTCTACCTCGCCCGCATCTGTTCCTCCGTCACCGTCATCCACCGCCGCGACGCGTTCCGCGCCTCGAAGGTCATGGCCGAGCGCGTCCTCGCCAACCCCAAGATCCAAGTTGCCTGGAACAGCGTCGTCGAGGAGATCCTCGGCGTCGAACAGCGCGCCGTGCGCGGCATCCGCATCCGCGACAAGGTCACCGGGAAGGTCTCGGAAATCGCCGTTTCCGGCGTCTTCGTGGCGATCGGCCATGCGCCGGCCACGGACTGGGCCAAGGGCCTGCTCGAACTCGACGAGGAGGGCTACATCAAGGCCGTCAACGCCTGCACAAACGTCCCCGGCATCTTCGTCGCGGGCGACGTGCAGGATCGCGTCAACAAGCAGGCCGTCACCGCGGCCGCCTCCGGCTGCGCCGCCGCGCTGGCCGCCGAGCGCTATTTGGATTCGGCCCTGGGGTGAGCGACATGATGGCAAGCCGGACGGCGCAGAGGCCTGAGAGGCCGAGGACGAGGCGGGGTTCAAGCCTGAACCCTGAACGCAGGAGCATCGTTTTCGCCTGCCTCCTTCTCGCCTCCGTCGCCGCCGGCTGCGCGCACTGCCCGCTTTGCGGCGGCCCCTGGGAGCGCCCGCCTGCCCCCGCGCCCGTCCGTCCCGCCGACTGGCGCCAGGCCACCGGCACCGTCTCCTGCCCCGAACGCCTCGCCATGCTGCCGACGTTCGAACTCAAGGTCATGCTCGTCGCGCGCGACATTTGCGGCAAGACCGGCACCCGCGAGATCCTCGCCGAGCAGACGCTCAAGCCTCTCGCCGCACTGCCCGCCAGCTTCGCCTTCGACTACGACCACGCCCGTCTGCTGCCCACGCGCTCCTACGGCCTCGAAGCCGAGCTGTGGTCCCAGGACGCGTGCCTCTTCAAGACGGACACCCAGTACCGAGTCTGCCCGGACGGCCCGACGGCCAGGGCCGATCTCGTGCTCATGCGCGAACCCTGAGCGCACCCTTCGATTTCCCACGACGACTTCATTTCAAGACATCAGCAAGGAACGGACAAGACCATGCACCGCGACGACATCAAGAAGATCCTCATCATCGGCTCCGGCCCGATTGTCATCGGCCAGGCCTGCGAATTCGACTACTCCGGCACCCAGGCCTGCAAGGCCCTCAAGGCGTTCGGCTACCAGATCGTGCTGGTCAACTCCAACCCCGCCACGATCATGACCGACCCCGTCATGGCCGACGCCACCTATATCGAGCCGCTCAACGTCAAGCGCCTCGAGCAGATCATCGAGAAGGAGCGCCCCGACGCCATCCTGCCCAATCTCGGCGGGCAGACCGGCCTCAACCTCTCCCTCGAACTGTCCAAGGCGGGCGTCCTGGAGAAGTACGGCGTCCAGGTCATCGGCGTCAATCTCGACGCGATCGAGCGCGGTGAAGACCGCGAGATCTTCAAGGCCACGATGGCCAAGCTCGGCATCGACACGCCCCGCAGCGAGATCACCCACACCGTCCAGGGCGCCGAGGAGATCGCCTCGCGCCTCGGCTACCCGGTCGTCGTGCGCCCCGCCTACACGATGGGCGGCACGGGCGGCGGTCTCGTCTACAACCTCGAGGAGCTGCGCGTCATCGCCGGCCGCGGCCTCGAGGCCTCCATGACCCACCAGTGCCTCATCGAGGAGTCGGTCAAGGGCTGGGAGGAACTCGAGGTCGAAGTCGTCCGCGACGCGAAGAACCAGATGATCGCCATCTGCTTCATCGAGAACATCGACCCCATGGGCGTCCACACGGGCGACTCCTTCTG
>CAYVJM010000300.1:0-3002 GCA_964451695.1 uncultured Lentisphaerales bacterium
GGGAGGCGAGGAGGTACTTGCGCGAGCCGAAGTCGCCGTAGGGGCCGGGCCACATCGTGTAGCCGGCTTTCGTCGAGATGATCATCTCGTCGCGGTAGGGGCGGAAGTCGTCGGCCATGATTCGCCCGAAGGTCTCTTCCGCAGAGCCGGGCGGGGGTCCGTAGTTGTTGGCGAGGTCGAAGTGCGTGATGCCCAGGTCGAAGGCGGTGCGGGCCATGGCGCGGCTCGTTTCGTAGGGCCGTTCGCCGCCGAAGTTCTGCCAGAGGCCGAGGGAGATGGCGGGGAGTTTGAGACCGGAGCGGCCGCAGCGGCGGTAGGGCAGGGCGCCATAGCGCGCCGGCGAGGCGGAGTAGGGCATGGTGTCTCCTTGCGGCAGGCGAGTGCGCGCTGGGGGTGGACGGGGCTACAGCTTTGAGCTGAAGCCGTCGGCGATCTTGTCGCCGCCGGCGTTGGAGAGGTGGAGACCGTCGTCCGGGTTGAGGAATTCGACGCCGTCGCCGAACGCGGTGTAGAAGTCGACGCAGGCGACGCCCATCTCCTTCGCGACGACCTTGATGGCGGCGGCGATGGCGGCGGCGGCGGGGTCGTAGAGGGCGTGCGCGCCGATCATCTTGGGGGGGGTGCCGACGATGGGCACGCAATTGTGGTCTTTGCAGACTTGGATGATGTTGCGAATGTTGGCGGCGGCGTGCTCGGGGCCGCGGCTCATGATCGCGTCGTTCGAGCCGAAGAGGATGCAGACGTAGCCGGGCTTGCGGGCGACGACGGAAGCGATGATGGAGGTGCCGTAGGCGCTCGTGGAACCTCCGACGCCGAAGTTGAGAACGGTCTTGCCGGTCTTGGCGGCGAGGCGCGAGGGATAGGGGGCGCCCTCGCATTTGTAGCCCTGAGTGATGCTGTCGCCGATGCAGGCGACGAGTTCGGGATTGTTGTCGCCGACGTCGCCACCGCCTCCGTCTCCACCGTCTTCACAACCGGAGGCCAGGGGCAGGGCCAGCAAGGCGGCCGCGGCGAACATGCGGAGCAGTCGGTCGGAGAGGGCTTTCATGGGTTCCTTTCTCTGGAGTGGGTTGAAGGGGGGGGGGGCGACGCGGCTAGCGGCCGACGGCGATGCGCTGCGCGAGGCGTTCCGGGAGGCCGGCCGCGCGGATCTTGGCCTGGGTCGCTTCGACATCGTACTCGACGCGGTGAAAGTCGATTTCGCGCAGGGCGGTGTCGTAGGTGCAGTAGGAGGCGCGGCTGTCGTTGTCGCGTGGCTGGCCGATGCTCCCGGTGTTGATGAAGTACTTGCGCCCGAGGCCGATGCTGATCTTCTGCGGATCGTAGCGTTCGACCGTGGGGCCGTGCTTCTCGAAGATCGCGGGAACATGGGTGTGACCGTGGAAGCAGACTTGCGTGTTCTGGTAGCAGAAGTGGGCTTCGGCCTCGATGGCGTCGAAGACGTAGCCCCAGCGCTCGGGCATGTCCAGCGTGCTGTGGACGAGGGTCATGCCCTGGTGGAAGGCGTGGAGGGGGAGGGCGCGCAGCCAGTCGCCGGCGCCCGGATCCTTGGCGAGCTCGCGGCGCGTCCACGCGACGACGCTGGCGGCCATCGGGTGGAAGTCGTCGAGTGACTCGTCGAAGGCGCAGTAGTGGTCGTGGTTGCCTCGCACTGTGAAGCAGTCGAGGCTCCTGATGAGATTCACGCACTCGATGGGGCGGGCGTTGTAGCCGACGATGTCGCCGACGCAGATGAAGTCGGTGACGGAACGACTGCGCGCATCCTCGACGACGGCTTCGAGCGCGTCGATGTTGGCGTGGATGTCGGCGAAAATGGCGAACTTCTTGTCCATCGAGGAGTGTGAAATGTGGGTGGCTAGTGGATCCCGAGCAGCAGCGCGGCCACCTTGAGATCGTCGGTGACGGTGATCTTGACGTTGGGGAACGGGGAGGGGACGAGGTGGACGCTTTCGCCCAAGTTCTCGACGGCCGAGGCCTCGTCGGTGAAGTTCGAGCCCTCCTGCTTCGCCTTGTCGAGGGCGCGGCGCAGGATGTCGAACTTGAACGTCTGCGGCGTCTGGACCGTCCACACCTTCGCGCGGTCGATCGTCGAGGCGACGACCTGGCCGTGGTCGACGGACTTGAGCGTGTCGGTGACCTTCGTGGCGGCGACGCCGGAGCCCGAGCGCTTGGCCGAGCGGATCGTCTCGGCGATGATCGCGGCGGTCACGCAGGGGCGCGCGCCGTCGTGGACGGCGACGACCGTGGTCTCGGGGTCGCAGGCGGCCAGGCCGTTGGCGACGGAGTCCTGGCGCGTGGCGCCGCCCGCGACGATGGCGGAGACCTTGCGGCAGCCGAACATCTGAGAGACGCCCTTGGCGGCCACGAGCTGGTCCTTGCGCACGACGAGGACGATCCGGTCGATGTCCGGGCACGCCTCGAAGGTCATCAGGGAGTAGGCGAGAACGGGTTTGGAACCCAGGCTGAGGAACGCCTTGTCGACGTCGCCGCCCATGCGGACGCTTTTCCCTGCCGCTACGATTACCGCCGTGGTCATGGCGAATTCCTTTCGGTTCAGGCTACTTGCCGATGCTGAAGTTCGGCCGCTTGTTGCGGTACCACGCCAGCATCACCGGGGTGGCGATGAAGATCGTGGAGAACGTGCTCGCGATCAGGCCGATGAGCATGCACGTGGCGAATCCGAAGATGTCGCCGGTCGTGAACACGAGCAGGGCGATGACGGTGAGCAGCGTCGAGGCGGAGGTCAGGATCGTCCGGCCCAACGTGAGGTTGATGCAGTGGTTGGCGAGCTCGGGGAAGGACATCTTCTGGTCGCGCTTGAGCTCCTCGCGGACGCGGTCGAAGAGCACGATCGTGTCGTTGACGCCGTAGCCGACGATGGTCAGCATGGCCGCCACGATCGTGAGATCGAACTGGAAGCCCAGGCAGGAGAAGACGCCGATGGTGATGAGCACGTCGTGGACGGTCGCCGCGATCGCGCCCAGCGAGAAGCCGAACTCGAA
>CAYVJM010000301.1:0-2988 GCA_964451695.1 uncultured Lentisphaerales bacterium
TCACGTTGGTGGCCGCGATCCGCACCGGAGGCGACGGGCGAACGGGCGGTTGCGGGGAGGAAGCATCCGCACTCCTCCGCCCCGGTTCCGGGCGCTCATGGACTGAGACCCAAAGGCCGACGACGACGATCAGGGCAACGCATCCCCAAAACAGTTTCTTTCTTGCCACAACCATCTCCCCCCCATCTTCGCAAACTCAGGGAAAATCCCCGGTCAGTTGCACGGCGCACGAAAACACGCCCATTCCACGCGAAAGCAAACACGGGCGACGATACAACACCGGATGAAACGAAGGCAACCCCAAAAAGTCATGCATCAACCCAGCATTTCCGCCAGGAATTTTGACGTGTACGACTTTGCCGGGGGCTTCTTCGCCAGCGCGTCGGGCGCGCCCTGCGCCACGACGCGGCCGCCGCCGGCGCCGCCTTCGGGACCGAGGTCGATCACCCAGTCCGCCTCGGCGATCACATCCGGGTTGTGCTCGATCATCACGACCGTGTGCCCGCCGTCGACGAGCTTGTGCACGACCTTGACGAGATTGCCCACGTCCGCCATGTGCAGACCCACCGTCGGCTCGTCGAGCACGTACAGCGTGGCCGGCACCCGCAGACCGGGCCGCGGCGTGCAGCGCGCCAGTTCGGAGACGAGCTTGATGCGCTGCGCCTCGCCGCCGCTGAGCGTGCTGCTCTGCTGGCCGAGCGAGAGGTAGCCGAGGCCGACGTCGCAGAGCAGGTCGATGGCGTGGCGGATCGGCGCGTGGTTGGCGAAGACCTCCCGCGCCTCCGCGACGCTCATCGCGAGCACTTCGGCCACCGTGCGGCCGTTGTAGCGGATGGCGAGCGTCTCGGGGTTGAAGCGCGCGCCGCGGCACGTCTCGCAGGGCGCGACGACATCGGGGAGGAACGCCATCTCGATGCGCACCATGCCCTGGCCGCCGCAGTCGGGGCAGCACCCGCCATCGACGTTGAACGAGAAGCGCGAGGCGTCGTAGCCGCGCAGCTTCGCCTCCGGGGTCGCCGCGAAGAGGGCGCGGATGTCCGTCCAGAAACCGACGTACGTCGCCGGGCAGGAACGCGGGGTGCGGCCGATCGGGCTCTGGTCCACCTCCAGCGCGCGCCGGATCGATTTCGCCCCGGCGATGCCGCGGCAGCCCGTGGGCACGATCTTGTGGCCTTTGGCGCCGATGCCCGCGAGGCTCGCGTAGAGGACGTCGCGCACGAGCGTGGACTTGCCGGAGCCGCTGACACCCGTCACGACAGTGAAGCGTCCGATGGGGAAGGCGACGTCGATGCCGCGCAGGTTGTGGAGGTCGGCGTGCTCCACGACGAGCTTCTCGACGTCGCGGCAGCTCCGGTAGGCGCCCAGAAGCGGGTGCGGCATGGGATGCGCGAGCCACTGGGCCGTCTTCGAGCCTTCGGTGCGCAGGATCGTCGCCATCGGGCCGGCCGCGACGACGCGGCCGCCTTCGACGCCGGCGCCGGGGCCCATGTCGACGATGTAGTCGGCGCGGCGCATCGTCTGCTCGTCGTGTTCGACGACGAGCACCGTGTTGCCCTTGTCGCGGAGGCCTTCGAGCGTGTCGAGGAGCATGCCGGTGTCGCGGTGGTGCAGACCGATGGTCGGTTCGTCGAGGATGTAGCAGACGCCGCAGAGGTTCGAGCCGAGCTGGGCGGCGAGGCGGATGCGCTGGCCTTCGCCGCCGCTGAGCGTTGGCACGGCGCGGTCGAGGGCGAGGTAGCCGAGGCCGACTTTCTCCAGGAACGCGAGGCGCGAGCGGATGTCGGCGACGACGCCCGTTGCGACGGCCGTCTCGCGCGTGCCGAGCTTGAGTTTGGCGAAGTGCGCAGACGCTTCGGAGACGGTCATCTTGGCGAAGTCCGCGATTCCCAGGCCGTGGAAGCGGAAGGCCCGCGCCTCCGCGTTGAGGCGCGACCCGCCGCAGTCGGCGCAGGGCTCGGAGCCGTGGCCGTCGAGAGAATCTCCGGCGGCATCGGCGAAGTCGAGCGTCTTGCCGCGGTCTTCGGCGAACGACTGCCCGCCGCGATGCCCGCGGCCTGCGGCGAGGCCGTAGCCGTTGCAGGCCGGGCAGCGGCCGCGGTGGGAGTTGAACGAGAAGAGGCGCGGATCGGGCTCTTCGAAGCTCGTGGCGCAGGCCGGGCAGGCGCGCGCCGTCGAGGCGACGTATTCCTCCTTCGTCGCCGCCGCGCCGCGCTTCGCGACGGGCAGGACGCGCAGGATGCCGCTTCCGTGTTCGAGCGTCTCCTTGATCGCGACGAGCATCTTCTTGGCGGCGCCGCGGCTGACCGTGAAGCGCGCGACGGGCAGGTCGATGTCGTGCTCCTTGTAGCGGGCGGGCGCCTTCCAGGGGTGGGTGTCGACCCAGGTGCCGTCGACGCGCAGGGACTTGTAGCCGCGCTTGTGGGCCCAGGCGGCGAGTTCTTTGTAGATGCCTTTGCGACCGGCGACGAGACGGGCGAGCAGGATCACGTCGCGACCGGCCTCGCGTTTCAGCAGGTTGGCGAGGATCTGCTCGGGCGTCTGGCGTTCGATGGGGCGGCCGCAGTCCGGGCAGTGCTGGACGCCGAGGACGAGGAAGAGCAGGCGCAGGTCGTTGTAGATCTCCGTGACCGTGGCGACGGTGCTCTTCCATCCGCCCTGGCTGATGCGCTGCTCAATCGCGACCGTGGGCGGCAGCGCGGTCAGCGACAGGACGTCCGGCTTCGCCTGGGGCTGGACGAACTGCCGCGCATAGGCGTTGAGGCATTCGAGGTAGCGGCGCTGGCCGGAGGCGAAGAGGATGTCGAACGCGAGCGTGGACTTGCCGGAGCCGCTGACGCCGGTGACGACGGAGAAGGCGTCGAGGGGGATGTCCACGTCGACGTTGCGGAGGTTGTGCTCGTGCGCGCGGCGCACCGAGATGGACGTCGGGCGCGCGGCGGCGCGGTAGCCTTCGGCGGGCTCCGCGGCGATGGCGTGGGCATCCGCGGC
>CAYVJM010000302.1:0-2981 GCA_964451695.1 uncultured Lentisphaerales bacterium
GAGGGCGGTCCCGAGGTCGAAACTGCACGCGACTCCTCTGCCATGAGCCATTCGCCGGAATTCCAACCCGGACTGCGTCCCCGTCGACAACTACCTCGCCCTGATTCGCGCCGCGCAATCGCCGCGTCTCGAGGACTAGTCCCTTCGCGCGAAGCGGGGTGGGGCGCAGCCGTACCGGCCAGCCGCTATCGACGAGTCGACTTCACCTCCCGGTGCGCGCCCATCGGTCCGCTCGCCACGCCGCGCGATTCCCGCGCCGGACTGAGCAAGACCTGCGTCCAGAGGCCTGGGCGCAGGAAGAGTGTAAAAGCTTCGCACAAGGCGGTCGCGGAGCTTGTCTCTCCCCGCAGGCAGGCCCCTGCCTGCGGATCTCGTCAAAGACTGACCGCGCGAGTACGTAACAGAGTTTCTTTCCCTTGCCCGAACGGACGGGGGTGGACTATAATGCGCGGCTTCGGCGATAGCCGCCGAAAGCTCCACCGGGAAGAGAGGCATCGCCCCCCCCCGGAAACCCATCAGACAAACAGGACATCAGACCATGCGCAGGAACCCCGACATCGCCCTCGTTTCGGAAATGTTCGAAACCGCTGGCGTCATCCGCAACTTCGACTTCTCCAAGACCGCCGCGCTCGCGGCCGAGGTCCGCAAGGCCGGCCGCGTCTTCATGACGGGCGAAGGATCCAGCCGGATCCTTCCGGCCCACAACTTCATCTCGACCGCCATGCGGCTGGGTCTGGACATTGCCACCGCCACCGAGGGCTCGTACCAGGCGATGGACTACGACTTGAGTTCCTACGTCGTCCTCGCCGCCTCCAACAGCGGCAAGACGAAGGAGACGCTGACGCTCGTGCGCAAGCTCAACGCGCTCGGGCACGGCCGCGTCTTCGGCGTCACCGCCGCCGCCGGCACGCCCCTCGACCGCGAGACGCGCGACTGCATCGTCCTCTCCTGCGGCTGGGAGAAGGCCGTCGCCGCGACCAAGAGCGTCGTGGAGCAGGCCCTCGTCTACCAGTCCCTCCTCGTCCACCTCAAGGACCTCCCCTGGGCCTCGAACCAGGTCAAGGCCGCCGTGCTGGCCGAGTCCGCGATGTCCGCGGACGTCGATCCGGCGCTCGTCGCCAAACTCGCCGCCGCCGGCACGATCTTCTTCTCCGGGCGCAACAATGGCGTCGCCGAGGAGCTGGCGCTCAAGACGAACGAGATCGTCCGCAAGCCCAGTCGCTACCTCGAAGGCACCCTGGCGCTGCACGGCATCGAGGAGATCATGACGGCGCGCGACGTGGTGATCTTTCTCGATCCGCCCGAGTCGGAGTTCGCGATGATGGAGAAGATCTTCATCAAGAACATCGGCGCCACCGTCGTGGTGCTCGGTCCTAAGGCCACGCCCTTCCCGACCGTTTCCACCCCCGTGCTCGACGGCTACTCGAACTTCCTCGCGCTGATGGCGGGCTGGAACCTGCTCGTCGAAACCGGGCTCGACCTCGGCTACAATCTCGACAAGCCGGCCCGCGCCCGGAAGGTCGGCAACGCCCTGTAGCGCGCCAGTCCGCCCCACCGTCCGATGAAGATCGTCGCGCACCTGGTCAGCCGCCGCGTGGCCGAGTTCTCCTTCGCGGAGGAAGCGGCCCGCCGCCTTGTCGCGCTGCTGCCCGGGACCGAGCTGACCGTTTGCGGCTCGGAACGGGCGTTCCTGAAGGCGCTGCCCGAGGCGGAGGTCGTTCTCGTGTGGGCGTTCCGGCAGGACTGGTTCGCCCTCGCGCCGCGCCTCCGCCTCGTCAGCACGCCGGCTGCCGGCCGCGACTACTTCCAGATATCCCCCCCTGCGGGCGTCGAGGTCCGCTACGGCGCGTTTCACGGCGCGATCATGGGCGAGACGGCCGCCGCGCTCGTCCTCGGCGCGGCGCGCGGCGTGATCCAGCACGCCGCGGCCATGCGCGGCGCGCGCGCAAGCTGGCCTCGCAACCGCTTCACCGGGCGCGTCCGCACGCTGCGCGGCGCTCACGTCGTCATTCTCGGCTTCGGCGCGATCGGCCACGAGGCGGGGCGAATGCTCAAGGCGTTCGGCTGCCGCGTGACCGGCGTGCGCCGCCATCCCGCAGGCGACCGCCCGGCGGGGTTCGACGCGGGAGACCGCGTCGTCGGCCCTTCGGGCCTTGACGCCGCGCTCGCGGACGCCGACCACCTGCTCTGCCTCCTGCCCTCGGGGCCGGAGACGGATCGCATCCTCGATCGCCGCCGCCTGGCGTTGCTGCCGTCGACGGCGTTCGTCTACAACTTGGGTCGCGGCAACGCGATTGACGAGGCCGCGCTCGCGGAGGCGCTCGGCGCCGGGGCGCTGGCCGGCGCGTTCCTCGACGTCTTCGCCGAGGAACCGCTTCCCGCGGAGAGTCCGCTTCGCCAGGCGCCCAACGCCTTCCTCTACCCCCACGTCTCCGCCGTCGCGCCCGAATACATGCTCCGCTATGTCGAGGAGCTGGCTGCGGTGTTGCGGTCTCCGTTGCGGCGCCCTTGACTCTTCCTCGGTCTTTTAGGACAATGAACGGCAGGAAGGACATTCCATCACCATGCAGGCTTCATACAGTAAATTTTCGTCTCGGCTCTCCGGTCCGCCGGGGAAGGCGCACTTCGTGGGCATCGGCGGGGTGGGCATGGCGGGCCTCGCGTTCATGATGAAGAAACGGGGCTGGGAGGTTTCGGGCTGCGACGCCGTCGACAATCCGCTTCTCGACTGGCTCGAATCCCACGGCGTCGTCGTGCAGCGCGAAAACGCGCCGGGCCATCTCATGCGTTTCGATTCCGCCGACGACGTCGTGGTCCGCACGCCCGCCGTGCCGATGTCCTCTCCCGAGCTGCTCGACGCCTCCGAAAACGGCTTCGCGATCTTCGACCGCGGCGTCGCGTTCGCCGCGTTGAGCGCGCAGTTCGACACGCTGGCCGTTTGCGGCACCCACGGCAAGACGACGACGACCTGCTTCCTGGCG
>CAYVJM010000303.1:0-2974 GCA_964451695.1 uncultured Lentisphaerales bacterium
AGGGAGAGGGGGGCGAGGGGGAGGCACTGGGCGAGGCCGCCGCCAGCCGCGGAGCCCTTGATGTTGAACGTCGGCCCCCCGCTGGGCTGGCGGATTGTGCCGACCGGGTTGAGTCCGAGTTTGCCGAGGCCTTCGAGCAGACCCATCGTCGTCGTCGTCTTGCCTTCGCCCAGCGGCGTGGGGGTGATGGCCGTGACGTTGACATACTTGGCGCGGGGCGCGCCGGGGCGCTCGAGACGAGCGAGGAGCGAACTGGCGTCGACTTTGCCATAGAGGCGGCCATAGGGAGCAAGTTCGTCGGGGAGAATGCCGAGCTTGGCGGCGAGTTCGGAAACCGGCAGCAGCTCCGCCTCGGCGGCGTCGGCGATCTGCCAGTCGGACATCTTCGCGGGGTCGAATTTCATGGTACGCGTCTCGGGGGGTCCAGCGGGATTCAGAGGGTTTCGGCGGGGACGTAGGCGAGCTTCACCTCGTCGACGTGGAGGCGGGTGCGGTGGCCGGAGCCGAGGGTCTCGACTTCGAGATCTTTGAGCACCCAGCGGCCTTCGACCTTCTGGATGGCGCGGACCCACATCTTGCGAACCTCGCGGCCCTGTTCGTCGATCTGGGCGGCTTGCATGAGGACCTGCTGCTCGCGGTCGATCCAGAGGCGCGCCTTGGCGCAGCCGGGAAGCGGGGAGGGTGGCTCGACTTCGAGGATGTCGCAGAGGCGCCCTTTGACCTTGGCGGTGCCGGCGAGGGCGGGGTTGCGCCACCAGAGGAAGTCTAGGGTGATGTCGAGCCAGGTGATGTCCGTGCCGAGGACTCGCGCGTTGAGGGCGGGCGTTTCAGCCTTGACGCGCTCGGCGCCGGTGAACCGATGGATGGCGAGACCGGTGGCGGGAAGGCGGGAGACCTCGATGGCTTCGACGAGGCCGCCGCCCAGGTTGTAGATGTCGTATTTCGCGGACGGCGGCGTGTCGCCCCATTGGAGGGTGACGGAGTAGCCGTACTTCTTGATTTCGACGCCGTAGGCCTTGCGCATCGTGAGCGTCCCGTTCATGTAAAGCGGCTCCATGGGCATGCGCGCCGCGCAGGCGTCGAGGAGGGCTCGACCGTTGGCAGGAGCTTCGGTTTTGGGGTCGGCGGGAGTGTCGAAGAGCGATTCGGCGACGACGGAACGACGGGGCTTCGCCGTGTCGGCGACATCTTCGAGGGGCTGGGGCGGGATCACGCCATCTTGTGCGGCGACGGTCGCCGGGGTCTCCTGAACGGCGGGCTCGAGGGGCTCGGCGGGGATCATTGCGGTCGGCGTCTTCGTTTCATAAACGATGGGTTCGAGGGGCTGGGCCGGGGACGCGACGACCTGGGCGGCGGCCCACGTTGCGGTCAAGACGATGGGCAGAGCGAAAAACGGTTTCATGTTCATGGAGACTCCTGAATCGCGGCGCGAGAGATCCGTTCCGCGAAGTTGACGAAGTGGGAGGGGATTCTAGCAGAACGGCCTGCGCGCATCAATGGCGAAGCCCTGCCGTCATGGCGACCCGATGAATGAATCCAAAACCTAGGCCATCATAACGTCGCATAATATATATTATGTTGAGATGTTGGGCGCCCAAAAGCCAAATGCCGGAATCGCCCAGGCTCCAGGCTCATCCCGTGGCCGCTGTCTGCGCCAGCGCTACGATCCAGGATGAATCGCCTTCGATCCGCGCTTGCAGTGCGGGCACGCGCTCGGCTCCCACGTCACCGGAGCCATCTGAAGCAGCGAATAATGCGGGATCCCGTCGAACTTCGCCGTGCCGGCGCTCCGGTCGACAAGCGTCACGATCGCCAGCACGCGCCCGCCCTGGCTGCGGACGATGTCGACCGTCTCCTGGACCCGGCCGCCGCGCGTGACGACGTCTTCAGCCACGATGACCGGCTCGTCAGGCAGAATGCTGAACCGACGCAAGACGAGCTTGCCGTCCTGCTTCTCGGCGAAGATGCACTTCTTGTCGAGCGCACGCGCGACTTCATGACCAACCAAGATTCCGCCCAGCGCCGGCGAAATCACCGTAACCGCCTCGGCAGCCAGTTCCGCAGGCACAAGCCGGGAAAGCTCGGCGCAAAGACGCTCGGCCTGGCGCGGGAACCGTAGCAAATTGGCGCACTGGAAAAAATCGGCGCTGTGAAGGCCGGATCTCAGTTCGAAATGACCATGGAGCAACGCTCCGGTGTTCGTGAGTACGTCGAGAACTTCCTGTTGTGTCATCGCCCCTGCCCCTGCCGGTCTGCCTGTAAAAAAACATGCCACGCCTGAATGAACGTGGAATGCCGGCATTATAGACCCGAAACGCATTCCCGGGCAACAGGATTCTTCCATTGGACAAACTGCGGGATGCGATGCTATACTGGCGGACGATGACAAGCAACAGCCCAACTCCACATGACGACGCAACCCAGCAGGAGGCGCCCGAGCCCCACTCGGACCCCTTGGCCGTGGCGCTGGCCATCGAACGCGAGAAACTCAAGCTGGAGCGCGAACGTCTGGAGATCGAGCGCGACAAGATCGACGCCGCACGCGAGGACTTCGAGGCCCGAATGGCTGACGTCCCCGATCCCGACGACGTCACGTTTGGCATCCGATCAATCTGCGTTGTCGCCGCCGTCTGCCTCGTCCTCGGTGGCGTCATCGGTTTTTCCACAGGTCTCGACACCGGCCGCAGACAGTCCCCGGAGCCGCGCAAGACCCTGGTCAGCAAGCGATTCGTGGAGATGATGATCAGCATTCGCGGCTTTGATCGCCTGCCTCCACGCGAAGACGAAACGCCGCTCTGGCAGCGCCTCCAAAACGAAAGCCAGCCCGCGAGCGTGATCGTGCTGGAATAGCACTTTTTATCCGAGCAGTTCGTCCCAAGAACAACCGCTTTGGCAAGGGACCAGACCGATGTTGACAAGGGGAGACGAAAGGGGCTATAAAGAGGTCTGTCATGAAGAACGATGATTCAAAGTG
>CAYVJM010000304.1:0-2963 GCA_964451695.1 uncultured Lentisphaerales bacterium
CCGCAAGATCGTCACGAAGACCGAGGACGCCGGGTTCGGGCGCGGCCGCACCGTCGCCTCGGGCCTCGGCCGGGATGGCGGGGATCGCGTGCTGCGCACGGTCGGAAGCCCGGCCTGCGTGGCCAAGAACCGCTACGGCATGCCTCCGGAGATACCCCTTGAATGGAGGGCGGTGATGGATGCGATCTCCCATTCCCTTTCCGCCATCGGCGCGGTGCCCCTGGCGGATAACCCGTCCGCTCCCTCCGCGGGAAGCGGCGAACCCTCCGCCGAACCGGCCACGCCGGAGGCGGGGCATACCCCAAAGAACCCCAGCAACAAGGAATAAAACACCATGGCAACCCTCAACGGATTCAACGCAAACGAAGTGGAGCCCGTCAGCGGCTTCGACCCCCTCCCGGAAGGCAAATACGCTGCCGCCATCACCGACAGCGAGAAGAAGCCCACGAAGTCGGGCACTGGAAGCTACCTGCAGCTCACCTTCACCGTCATCGAAGGCGAGTTCAAGAACCGCGTTATCTGGGCCCGGCTGAACCTCGAAAACCCCAACGCCACGGCGACGAAGATCGCGCGGGCGGAGCTCTCGGCCATCTGCCGCGCCGTCGGCGTCATGCAGCCCCGGGACTCGGTGGAACTGCACAACATCCCGCTGGTCATCACCGTGAAGTCGCGGAAGCGCGCCGACACCGGAGACCTGGACAGCGAGATCAAGGGATACGAGGCGAAGGCGTCGTCCGCCCAGGCCCCGCAGCCGACGCCGACGCCCTCCACCCCGCCCTGGAAGCGATAGGGGGCGGCGACCATGCGCGTCACGCTGCCCTACCCGCCGAGCATCAACCACTACTGGCGGCGGGTCGGACAGCAGACTCTGATCAGCCGCGAGGGGCGATCCTTCCGCAGGAAGGTCTGCGCCCTTCTGGCCGGCCTGGGGCGATTGCGGCCCCGGGCCGGCTCACGCCTGGCGCTCGTGATGGACGCCTTTCCGCCGGACCGGCGGCGGCGCGATCTCGACAACCTGCAGAAGCCGGTTCTGGACGCCCTCGAACATGCCGGCGTCTACGACGACGACAGCCAGATCGATTTGCTGGTCTCGCGGCGCGGAAGCCCGGAGCCCGGCGGCCGGCTGACCGTCGAGGTGACGGAGATCCCGCTGGCCCGCTGCCCGCTCTGCGGAGGGGAAATGCCATGATGGTACTGCGTCCCTATCAGAAGGAGGCCGTCGCCGCGATCTACGAGCATCTGCGAAACCGCGACGACAATCCCTGCGTGGTGATTCCGACAGGAGCCGGCAAGACGCCGGTGATGGCGGCGGTCTGCCGCGACAGCGTGCAGGTCTGGGGCGGGCGCGTCCTCGTCCTGGCGCACGTGAAGGAGCTGCTCGAGCAGGCGGTGGCGAAGCTCGACGACATCGCCCCGGACCTCAGGCCGAGCGTCGGCGTCTACTCGGCCGGTCTCGGAAGCCGCGACACGCGCCATCCGCTCATCGTGGCCGGAATCCAGAGCGTCTACGCACGGGCGGCCGAGCTCGGCCCTTTCGACCTGGTCCTCGTGGACGAGGCGCACATGCTGCCGCCCGACGGCGAGGGGATGTACCGGACGTTCCTCGAGGACGCGCGCGCGCTGAACCCCGGCGTCCGGATGGTGGGCTTCACGGCCACCCCCTACCGGATGAGCTCGGGGGCGATCTGCGCCCCGGAAAACCTCCTCAACCACGTCTGCTACGAGGTCGGCGTGCGGGAGATGATCGCGCAGGGGCATCTGTGCCCGCTCAAGACGAAGGCCGGGCGGAACAAGCCCGACACCTCGGGCCTGCATCTGCGCGGCGGCGAGTTCATCGCCTACGAGGCCGAGACGCTCATGGACGACCGCGCGCTCGTGCGCTCGGCCTGCGAGGAGATCGTCGAGCGGACCCGCGAGCGGCGCTCGGTGCTGGTCTTCGCGGCGGGCGTCCTGCACGCCACGCACGTCCTGGCGCAGCTCAAGTCGATGGGGCATGCCTGCGGCATGGTCAGCGGCGAGACGCTCGACTTCGACCGCAAGGAGACGCTCGGGGACTTCAAGGCCGGGCGGATCAAGTACCTCGTCAACGTCAACGTGCTGACGACGGGGTTCGACGCCTGCAACATCGACTGCGTGGCTCTGCTGCGCCCGACGAATTCGCCGGGGCTCTACTACCAGATGGTGGGCAGGGGATTCCGGCTGCACCCGGAGAAGAAGGACTGCCTGGTCCTCGACTTCGGCGGGAACATCCTGCGCCACGGGCCGGTCGACGCCCTCGACCCCGACCGCAAGCCCGGCGAAGGCGGCGAGGCGCCGGCGAAGGAATGTCCGCAGTGCCAGGCCTTGATCCACGCCGGATACGCCGTCTGTCCGGATTGCGGCTTCGCCTTCCCCGACGCCCGCCGGGCGAAGCACGCCCAGTCGGCGTCCTCCGAGGAGATCCTCTCCGGCGACGCCGTCGTGGACGAGCACCCGGTGGAGGGCGTCTCGTACGCCGTCCACGTGAAGCGCGGCGCGCCGGAGGACCACCCGCGCACGATGCGGGTGGACTACCGGGTCGGGTTCAACGAATGGCGCAGCGAGTGGGTCTGCGTCGAGCACGAGGGATTCGCGCTCAGGAAGGCGCAGGCCTGGTGGCGCGCCCGCTCCCGCGAGCCCTTCCCGTCCTCGGCCCGCGAGGCGGTCGAGATCTGCCAGGCGGGCGGCGTGGCCGACACGCTCGCCATCACCGTCCGCACCGAGCCGGGCGACAAGTACCCCCGGATCGTCCACCACCGGCTCGACTGCGTGCCGCCGCGCCTCGACGGAAGCGACGAGCGCGAGGACGCCACACTGCCGGCCTACGCCGGTCCCGATGACGACGAACTTCCTTTTTGAGGTCAACCATGCCCAATCCCTGCCATGTCGCCGCGATGGCCTTCCGCTCGGCCGGGCTCTGCGCGCTGCCGGCCAAGTTGGCCGAG
>CAYVJM010000305.1:0-2938 GCA_964451695.1 uncultured Lentisphaerales bacterium
CTTCCGCTTGCTCGCCCGCTGAATCAAATAGGGCGGCAAATCGAATCAAGAACAACGGGAGTATTATGGATGCGGAAGCCAAAGTCAAGCGGTTTTCTGAGACGAATATGCATGGTCGGAGGAAAACCCTTGCGTTTCGGCGTCGAATATGCGATCCTGCGCGCCTTCTTTTGGCTCCAATTGGCAAAATTTCATGCGGGGCTGCTTCCAGACAATGTCGTCTGGACTGTTACAAGAAACCCGTAGGAAATCATGAGTTTCGACCAACTGGGCCTCCGGCCCGAATTGCTCCGCGCCGTCCAGGCGCTGGGGTTTGAACACCCCATGCCGATCCAGTCCGAGATGATCCCGAAGCTGCTGGACGGCACCCGCGACTGTCTCGCGCTCGCCAGCACCGGCTCCGGAAAGACCGCCGCCTTCGGACTCCCCCTGCTGAATCTCGCGGCGCCCCGCAGCCGCTTCCCCCAGTTCCTGATCCTCAGCCCGACCCGCGAACTCTGCATGCAGATCGCATCGGATCTGCGCAGCTACGCCAAGTTCATGAACGACGTGCGCGTGCTCGCCGTCTACGGCGGCGCGAACATCCGCTTCCAGATCACGGAGCTGCAGCGCGGCGTGACGGTGCTCGTCGCCACGCCGGGCCGCCTGATCGATCTCATGGATCGCGGGGCCGCGAACCTGCAGGCCGTCCGCGGCGTCGTGCTCGACGAGGCCGACGAGATGCTCGACATGGGCTTCCAGGATGATCTGGAGAGCATCCTCGGCGAGGTGCCCGAGCGCGCCACCACCTGGATGTTCTCCGCCACGATGGAGAAGCGCGTGGCGGGGTGCGCACGCCGCCACCTCGAGAACCCCATCGAGATCAACGTCGTCGACAACCAGCCCCCGCCCGACATCCAGCACGTCTGCATGACCTTCGGCAGCGCCCAGGAGCGCGGCGAAGGGCTGCGCAAGATGATCGCGGAGGATCCGGACTTCTTCGGACTCGTCTTCCGCCGGACGCGCAGCAACGTCCGCACGACGGCGAAGCACTTCGCCGCCGCGGGCTACTCCGTCGGCGCGCTCCACGGCGATCTGACGCAGAGCCAGCGCGACAGGGTGATGAAGGCCTTCCGCAACCACGAAATCCAGATGCTCATCGCCACGGACGTGGCGGCCCGAGGCCTCGACGTCCGCGACGTGACGCACATCGTGCACTTCGACATCTCGCCCGACGCCGAGACCTACGCGCACCGCAGCGGGAGAACCGCGCGCGCGGGCAAGTCCGGCGTGTCGGTCGTCTTCGCCCTGCCGGAGGACCACGTCAAGCTCCGCGGCTTCGAACGGACGCTGAAGTTCGCGTTCGACTACCGCGGGATTCCGCCCCGAGAGCGCCCCGCTTCCGGCGAAGACCGCCCGCCCCGTCGGCGCGGCCGCCCGCATCCGTACAGACTAGACCAGAACCGAAAATAAGTATACCAGTAGTATACCATTTTTCGCTTGCGTGCTGTTCTGCGGTATGCTAGAGTGCCCGGCGTGAAGGCGAAAAGCGCATCCATCCGAAGGCTTGAAGGCGGCGGGGGCTACCTGTACCGGCAGCTCGCCGACCGGTTCAGGGACGACATCGCCTCGGGTGTCTTCGCCCCCGGCTCGCGCCTCCCGTCCCTCGACCAGATCGCCTCCGACCACGGCGTCAACCGGCTCACCGCGCGCAAGGCGATCGGCGAACTCCGCGAGGAAGGCCGCGTCTACTCCGTCCCCGCCCAGGGCACGTATGTCGCCCGCGCGGCGGACGGCGGCAGCGGCGCGGCGGTCGCGCGCCCGCCGGTCATCGGCCTGCTCTCCCACGTCCTCCATCCGTCAGGGTACGGACTCTACCACCAGACGATGATCGCCGGTCTCTACGACGAGCTGGCGCGGACGGACGCCAACTTGCTCGTGATGGCCGCCGGCGTCGTCGAGCAGGACGAGCTGCCGGCGATGATGCGCGGCGCGAATGCGGGCGCGATGATCTACCTCGGTCATTTCGACCGCCGCATTCTGGCCGAGATGGTGGTCCAGGGGCCGCCTGCCGTGCTGCTCGATGCGGGAGCCGGCGGACTGCCTTGCGATTCGGTGTGCGTCGACAACGCGGGCGGCGCGCGCGAGGCGGTGCGCCACCTGATCGGGCTGGGGCGCGGCGACGATCTCGCGATCATCGCGGGCATTGCAGGCGATCAGACGACGGCGGACCGGATGAAGGGCGCCAAAGAGGCGTTCGCGGAGACGAATCTCGATTTCTGCCGGGCGCGGGTCGTCTTTGGCGGCTACCGCCACGCAGGCGGCGTGGCGGCGATGCGCGATCTGCTCATGTCGGGGCGGCGGCCCAAGGCCGTCTTCTGCATGAACGACGAGATGGCCGCCGGGGCGATCGAGGCGATGCGGGGCTCGGGACTGCGGGCGCCGGACGACATCGCGGTCATGGGTTTCGACGATTCGATGTGGGCGGAGGCTACCGATCCGCCGCTGACCACGATGCGGGTGGACGCCCGGCAGATGGGGCGGCTGGCGATGCGGATGCTGCAGGCGCGCGTGGCGGATCCCGCAGCGGCGCCGACGGCGACGACGCTGCAGCCGCAGCTTGTCCGGAGGGCCAGCGCATGAGCGACCCAGGCGGCGGACACGACAATTGATCCGGCGGAAGGTCCGCCGGAGCACATCAACCCAACCAGCACAAGGGAGATGGACATGAAGGCGATCCAGGCGGGGACGACTGCGGCGCTCGTGGCGCTCGCGGCGGTTTCGATCCAGGCGGCGACGGTCACGTGGACCGGCGGCGGCGGCAACGGCCTCTGGTTCACGGCGGCGAACTGGTCCGGCAACAGCGTGCCGACGGCGGCGGACGACGTCGTCATCACGAACGGCGCCGTCGAATACGTGCCCGGCGGCGACCTGGCGCGCAACGCCGGCACGACGCTGA
>CAYVJM010000306.1:0-2929 GCA_964451695.1 uncultured Lentisphaerales bacterium
CAAGTTCGAGACGGCTGACAGGCGGGAGATCGAGAACTACCGCAGTGTGCGCAACCTGATCGCCGAATTCATCTGCACGCCGGGCAGCAAGCCGGTCTCCCTCGCAGTGTTCGGGCCGCCCGGCTCGGGCAAGTCATTCGGCGTGAAAGCGCTGGCCGAGGAACTGGCGCAGAGCATGAACGTGGCTCTTGAGATCCGCACCTTCAACCTGTCGCAATTCCAGACGCAGTCGTCCGATGACCTGAACAACGCCCTGCACCAGGTGCGCGACATCAGCCTCTCCGGCAAACTGCCGTTGATCTTCTGGGACGAGTTCGACACGAACAGCCTGGGCTGGCTGCGCCGGTTTCTCGAACCCATGCAGGACGGGACATTCTTAGAGGGCCAGGTGACGCATCCGATCGGCCGGGCGATCTTCGTCTTCGCTGGCGGCACCTGCAATTCTCTGGCTGACTTCAACAAGGGGCTAGACGACAAAGCGTTCCGCGAAGCCAAAGGTCCTGACTTCATCAGCCGCCTGCGCGGTTACCTCGATATCTTAGGGCCCAATCCGGTCGGCAGCATGCGGGCCGACCCCACCTTTATCGTGCGTCGAGGCATGCTGCTGCGCTCACTGATCGAGCGCGGATGCCCAGTCCTATTGACCGGAAAGACGCTGAATATTGACGAGGGCGTGCTCGACGCTTTTCTGAACATCAGCCAGTACAAACACGGCGCGCGGTCGATGGAATCGCTGGTGCTGTCCAGTTCGCTTGCAGGTAAATTGCGGTTCGACCGCTCCAGCCTGCCACAGATGGCCCAGCTCGATGTGCATGTGAACGGGGCCGAATTCTTCGCACGCGTGTCCATGATCCGGAACCCTGAGTTTCTTGAAGTACTCGCCAAAGCCATTCACGACAACTACCGCAGCAAACTGACTCGGCGCGGGTATCACTATGCGAAGAAGCCTAACGACAAGAAAAAAACCAGTTCATCCCTGATACCGTTCGACAAACTTACAGATGAATTGAAGAAACAGAACCGCGACGCCGCACGGGAAATGCCCGACAAACTCGCCCTCGCCGGATACGCGATGATACCGGACAGAATGGGTGACGGCCTGACGCTTTTCCCGAAAAACGATATCGAGGTTATGGCTGAGCGTGAACATGACCGGTGGTTGCGCAAGAAAATCTCGGACGGCTGGATGTATGGAAAACCGCGCGATGACAAAGCGAAACGTCATCCGGCCATGCTTCCATGGCGGGATTTAAACGAAACTGAGCGGGATGATTTCTACCCCGAAAAGCCCCAAGCCGTCGGACTAACCGCTTTGCCGGAGAGTGAAAAACAGAAAGATCGCGACCAGTTCGACGGGTTTCCCGCCATGTTGAAGAACTACGGCTACGCTGTGTCCAAACTGTCCAGTTGACGCGCGATCGAACGACAGGATCCAGCCGACATGAACGACAACAACACCCGCCTGCGACCGGTCATCCGGGTATTCGTCAGTTCGACATTCAGCGATATGCGGCATGAGCGGAACGCGCTGCAGACCGATGTCTTTCCGAAGCTGCAGCGGCTTTGCCTGTCAAAGGGACTGCGGTTCCAGGCGATTGACTTGCGATGGGGCGTGCCCGAGGAGGCGGGCAAGGATAACCGCACGATGCGGATCTGTCTGCGCGAGTTGAAGCGGTGTCAGGAGGGGCGGATCAAGCCGAATTTCCTCGTGTTGCTGGGCGACCGGTATGGGTGGCGACCGCTGCCGGAGACGATGCCGACGGAGGTTTTCGAGGAGCTTGAGAGGGAATTGACCACAAAGAGCGGAAAGAACGCAGAGATTCTGAATGCTTGGTATCGACGGGATGACAACGCTGTGCCGGCGGAGTATGTGCTGCAACCGCGAACGGGTCGGTTCGAGGATTTCGCAGTCTGGGAAACCGAAGTCGAGCGGCCCCTTCTCGCGGCCCTTTGGGATGTCGTCCAATCTACATCTTTCCTCAGCGCCTCAGCGCCTCTGCGCGAGACTCTTCCTGTCGGCCTCTCCGCCACGCACCAGGAGATCATCCACGGTGCGCTGGCCCTGCCCAGGACGGATGCGCGCAAACATGTTCATGCTTTTCGCCGGCGGATCGTTGATTCCCCGGCAACACCGCATCCGGCGTTTACCGATTGGTTGCCCGACGGCACGCCGGATACCGACTCCCGCCGCCGGCTCGATGTCCTGTGCGCCGAGCTGGATGACCACCTCGGACCTGCCAACGTCCATCCCTACGAGGTGCCCTGGCGCGACGAGGGCGCATTCAACGACGCCGATCTCGCCGCGTTCGCCACGGAAGTTTATGAGCGACTACGCCAGGTCATCGAGACCCAGATCGCCGGTCTCGAGGAAGTCTCGCCGGAGGAATTGGAGGAAGCCGCGCACCGCGACTTCGCCGAAGAACGCCGCGCCGGCTTCATCGGCCGCGCGGAACCGCTGCGCCGGATTCGCAAATATCTCGCTTCCGGCCCGAACCAGCCGCTCGCCATCGTCGGTCCAGCCGGCTCCGGCAAATCCGCCCTCATGGCCCAGGCGATTGCGGAATGCCGGGGCGAAGCGAAGGGCGAAACGCAAACAACCGATCACCATCCCCACGTCCTCTCCCGTTTCATCGGCGTCACTCCCGGATCGTCCGACCTGATCGAACTGCTCCGCGACCTGGTCGCCCGGATTCGGGCACTATACCCCCGTCAGGTCGAACAGAATGAAACAAGCGTCCCGCCTGTCGACTCCGAACCGTCCCGCGAACCCAAGGAGAAAGAACCCGACGACCGCGAAATCCCGACCGAGATCAATCCTCTGACCAATGCCTTTCACGAGGCGCTGGGCCGGGCGACGGCGGAACGTCCCATCCGGCTCTTCCTCGACGCCCTCGACCAGTTTCGCGACGCCGACCTCGCCGCCTCTCTG
>CAYVJM010000307.1:0-2918 GCA_964451695.1 uncultured Lentisphaerales bacterium
CGCTCGACGAGTCCGTGGCGATCCGCGCCGTCAAGCGCTTCATGGTGGACCAGGAGGTCACGATCCAGGTGCCCGAGGTCCGCGAGAACGAGAAGAACGCCGCGCGAAAGGTCGCCATCGTCGGCGCCGGTCCGGCGGGGCTCTCCTGCGCCTACTTTCTCGCGCGCATGGGGTACAAGCCAGACGTCTTCGAGGCTGCACCGCGCCCCGGCGGGATGCTCGTGCAGGCGATCCCCGCCTACCGCCTACCGCGCGAGGAGCTGGCGCGCGAGGTCCGCATGGTCGAGCGACTCGGCGTGAACATCCTCACTGACCAGGCGCTCGGGCGCGACTTCACGCTGGCCGATCTGAAGGAGCGGGGATACGAAGCCGTGTTCCTCGCCGTCGGCGCCGCCCTCGGCGTGCCCCTCGACTTGCCCGGCGCGGACGCCCAAGGCGTCACCGAGGCGATGGCCTTCCTGCGCCAGTACAACATTCGCGGCTCGGTGCCGGTCGGCCGCGAGGTCGCTGTCATTGGCGGCGGCAACGCGGCGATCGACGCGGCGCGCACCGCGATCCGTCTCGGCGCCGAGAGCGTCACCGTGCTCTACCGGCGCACGCGCGAGGAGATGCCCGCCTACGCCGAGGAGGTCGACGAGGCGCTCCAGGAGGGCGTCAAGCTCCGCACCCTCGTCAATCCGGAGTCGTTCGCCGTCAAGGGCGGAAAGGTCGTCGGCGTCGTCTGTCACCCGATGAAGCTCGGGGAGTTCGACCGCACGGGCCGTCGACATCCCGAGGACGCCGCGGACGCCGGGCGGGAGACGATCCCGGCCGATCAGGTCGTCGTCGCCATCGGCCAGGCCCTCGATGCCCAGGCCGTGTCCGGCAAGGGCGCGCCGGAGCGGACGCCCCGCGGCTGGATCCAGACCGACCCGCGCACGGGCGCGACGTCGGAGCCGTGGATCTTCGCCGGCGGCGACGCCGTCACCGGGCCGTCCTCCGTCGTCGAGGCGATCGCGGCCGGCGAGCGCGCCGCCGTGGCGATCGGCAATCGGCTCGCGGGCGAGGACCAGTCCTTCTGGCGCGGCTACCACGCCGAGGGCGCGGCCTTCGACCCGGACGCCGAACCCGTTCCGTGGGGGCGCGAGCGGCTCCCGACGATCCCGCTCGAGCGGCGGCGGCAGAACTTCGCCGAGGTCGAGCAGCCGTGGAGCGAAGCCACCGCGGTGCGCCAGGCGAAGCGCTGCCTGCGCTGCGACTACGGCAAGCCGCCGTGCGGGGCGGATGGAACGGCGGAATGACGGGGACATTGTCATGAACATCACGATCAACGACCGCAAGATGGATGTTGCCGAAGGTTCGACGATCCTCGCCGCAGCGCGGCAGGCGGGCATCGAGATCCCGACGCTCTGCAATTTGGAGCGCCGCGAGGCGATCGGCGCGTGCCGCGTCTGCCTCGTCGAGGTCGAAAAGGCCAAGACGCTCCAGGCCGCCTGCTCCACGCCCGCCACCGAGGGCATGGTCGTGCACACGCACAGTGCGAAGGCGCGCGCCGCGCGGCGGCAGGTCGTCGAGCTGCTCCTCTCCGAGCACGGCGGCGACTGCCCGACCTGCGATCGCGGCGACGACTGCGAGCTGCGCGCGCTGGCCCGGAAGATGGGGATCGCGGACGTGCGGCTTCAGGGCGCGAAGGCGAAGGCGCACCTGGACACGTCGACACCCGCGCTCGTGCGCGACAATTCCAAGTGCGTCAAGTGCCGCCGCTGCGTGACGGTGTGCGGCGACGTGCAGGGCGTCGGCGCGCTCTTTCCCCAGAGGCGCGGCTTCGAGACCGTCATCGGCCCCGCCTTCACGCGCGATCTCGACTCCGTCGCCTGCGTCCAGTGCGGCCAGTGCGCGGCGATCTGCCCCGTGGGCGCCATTGTCGAGAAGACGAGCATCCCCGAGGTGTGGAAGGCGCTGGAGGATCCGGCGAAGCACGTCGTCGTGCAGACGGCTCCGGCGATCCGCGCCGCCCTGGGCGAGTGCTTCGGCTACGAGCCGGGGACGCGTGTCACCGGCAAGATGGCCGCCGCGCTGCGCCGCCTCGGTTTCGCCGCCGTGTTCGACACGAACTTCACGGCCGACCTCACGATCATGGAGGAGGGCACCGAGCTGCTCATGCGGCTCAAGCGCGCCCTCGTCGACAAGGAACCCGTCGCCCTGCCCATGTTCACGAGCTGCTCGCCGGGATGGATCAACTTCGCGGAGTTCTACTACCCGCAGTTCCTGCCGAACCTCTCCACGTGCAAATCGCCGCAGCAGATGTTCGGCGCCATCGCGAAGACGTACTACGCCGAGAAGATCGGCAAGAAGCCCTCCGAGATGGTCGTCGTCTCCGTCATGCCCTGCACCGCGAAGAAGTACGAGGCGGGGCGCCCCGAGATGAACGCCAGCGGCGTGGCGGATGTGGACTACGTGCTCACGACCCGCGAGCTGGCGAAGATGATCCAGGAGGCCGGCATCGACTTCCGGTCGCTCCCGGACGAGGCGATGGACGCTCCGCTGGGCATATCGTCCGGTGCGGCGGACATCTTCGCGAACACAGGCGGCGTCATGGAGGCCGCGCTGCGCACGGCCTACGAGATCGTCACGGGGCGGGCGCTCCCCGCCGACAACCTGCACGTCGCCGCCGTGGCGGGCCTCGAAGGCGTCAAGGAGACTGCGCTGACGATCGCGGAGACGAAGCCGGACTGGTCGTTCCTCGAGGGCGTCGAGCTGAAGGTCGCCGTCGCGCACGGCCTCGGCAACGCGCGGCGGCTGCTCGAGCACATCAAGGCGAAGGGCCCGACGTACCACTTCGTCGAGGTCATGACGTGCCCGGGCGGCTGCATCGGCGGCGGCGGCCAGCCGCGCTTCACCGACGACGCGGTGCGCCTCAAGCGCATCGCGGCGATCTA
>CAYVJM010000308.1:0-2915 GCA_964451695.1 uncultured Lentisphaerales bacterium
CGTCGTTCGCGCTGCGGGACGCGTCCGGCGCGCTGCGCCTTAAGGTCGACTTCCACAATCCCGCGGAGATCCTCGTGCGCGAGATTCGCGACTGGGGGCTCGTCGTCTACGAGCTCCAGTTCGGCTTCCGCGGCGAACTCGCCGCGCGTTTCTCAGGCGAGCGCCCGTTCGCGTTCCGCGAGGTCGGGCCGGTTCGCCTGGCGGCCGGGACGGACTGGGTGCCGCTCGCGGCGGAGAACGAGGTCGAGCCGGGATCCGCCCTCGACTTCTCCGGCATGG
Source organism: uncultured Lentisphaerales bacterium (assembly GCA_964451695.1). Lineage (GTDB taxonomy): Bacteria > Verrucomicrobiota > Kiritimatiellia > RFP12 > UBA3636 > JAAZAI01. The sequence continues at coordinate 280 of CAYVJM010000308.1, forward strand.
TCGGCTCGGACGCCCCCGCCGGGAAGCACGGCTGGCTGGTAGCAAAGGGCAGCCACTTCGAGTTCGAAAAACTTCCCGGCGTGCCCCAGCGGTTCTACGGCGTGAACGTCTGCGGCGACGCCAACGCCCCTGAGCCTGAGACGGCCCGCCGCTTCGCCCGCAACCTGCGCCGGATCGGGTACAACGTCCTGCGTTTCCACCACCACGAGACCGACCTCGTGCGGGGTTCGCCCGCCGGCTCCACGGAACTGAACCCGAAGGCGATGGACCGCTTCGACGCGCTGATGGCCGCCTGCGTGGAGAACGGCATCTACATGACGACCGATTTGTTCGTCTCCCGCCGTCCGATCTCCTGGAAGTCGATCGGCTTCGACCGGCCGGGCGACGTAGAGATGGCCGAGTTCAAGGGACTCGTCCTCTACAACGAGAATGCCTTCTCGAACTACCTCGCCTACGCGCGAGCGTTCCTCGGCCACGTCAATCGGTACACGGGGCGCCGCCTCGCGGACGAGCCTGCGCTGGCGATGATCTCGTTCGTGAACGAGGGCAACCTCAACGGCGTCTGGTGGACCCTGAAGCGGCTCGGCATCGTCAACCAGTTCGACGCGAAGGCGTTCGTCGAGGTCGAGACGCGCTTCGCACGGCGCGTGACGAAGTTCCTGCGCGAAGAGATGAAGTGCAGGGCGCTCACGACGAACATGAACAACTACTTCTGGGACGACAACGCGGCGGCGCAGCTCGTCCGCGCACGGGAGTTCGACTACGCCGACGACCACTTTTACGTCGACCATCCGCGCTTCCTCGATCGCGACTGGCGTCTGCCGACGTCCTGCCCGAACACCAACCCGCTGCTCGGCCCCGACCAAGGCACGCAACGCCTCGCGGTGACGCGTATTCTCGACCGCCCGTTCACGATCTCGGAGTACAACTTCGCCGCGCCGGGCCGCTTCCGCGGCGTCGGCGGCATCCTCACGGGGGCGCTCGGCGCGCGGCAGGACTGGAGCGGCCTGATCCGCTTCGCCTGGTCGCACGGCAGCGACGGTCTCGACCGCGTGAAATCGCTTGGCTCCTTCGATATGTCCGGCGATCCGCTCGGCCTCGCTGCGGAACGCGCGTCGATCTGCCTCTTTCTGCGGCGTGACCTCGCCGTGGCAGACCGTACCTGCGCGTTCGTGCTGCCGCCTGCGAAACTGGCGGACCCGGCCAGCCACAAGGGCAGCTATGCCGGTGCCTGGGCGATGGACTGGGCGGCTTGGCACGTCAAGCTCGGATCGCTTGTGGCGGATACGGCCCCTGCGGGCATCGAGACACTCGATGTGTGGCCGTTCAACCGGCCGCAGGCGGAGATGAAGGCCATCGTCGAGAGATCCGGTTCGGGTGGCATCGCGATCGACTCCGCGTCTGGCTCGTTCACGCTCGACACGCCGCGCACGGCGGGCGGCTTCGCCGAGGGTGGCACCGTAAAGGCGGGGCCGCTCGCAGCCGACCTTGGCGGAACCGCCGCAACGATCTGGACGAGCACCCTCGACAGCGCGCCGATCGCGTCCTCGCGTCGGCTTCTGCTGACCCATCTGACAGACGTTCAGAACACAGGGGCCACCTATGCTGACGAGGGGCGGCGCATCCTGCTGGCGTGGGGCGCACTGCCTCATCTCATGCGCGCCGGACGCGCCACCGTCACGATCCGACTCGCGCCGGGAACCTGGCAGGTATGGACGCTGACGGCCGGAGGCCGCCGCCGTCGAGAGGTCCCGTCGTCGTACGCCGACGGCCGGCTCACCTTCGTGGCCGACGTCTCGGCCGATCCCGGGTGCGCCTCGTATCTCTACGAAATCGTGCGCTGAGCTGCGTTTCAGGAAAGGAACGACTGCGTGAGAAAGATTAAACTGACGGTGGCGGCAACGCTCGCGTGTGCGGCCGCCCAGGGGGCGGTGACGCTGTTCGACTTCGAGACGTTGACTGAGATCAAGGCCGCGCCGCAAGGTGCGGACGGGAGCCGTTCGTTCGCGGTTGAAAGCGCTTACGCGACCAGCGGCTCGAACGCGCTGCACTGGACGTGTACGCCGTGGCGGAAGGGGCTGAACGAATGGCCAAGTTTCACGCTGACCGCGCCGGTCTCGGACTGGTCGAAGTACGACCGCATGGTGGTCGACCTCGTCAACCTGAGCGAGGGCGGCGACCCGTTCTCGACGTTCATCGCGGAAAAAGAGGGTCGCATCCAGAACGGGCTCCACGCGACGACGCGTCTGCCGTCGCACGGATATCTACAGTGGATCGTGCCGCTCAGCAACTGGCCGAAGACGGCGAACCCGAAGAATGTGGCGCGCGTCCATTTCTTCACGGATAAGGCGCAGAACTTCAACGTGTACCTGGACCGCGTGACGCTGCTGGCGAAAGGCGAGAGGCCGCCGGCGCCGTCGGGCATCGGGGTCGGCCGCGACCTGCTGCCGCTGATGTCCGCCCGCGTGGCGGCGGCGGAGCGCGAATGCGCCGAGGCGCGCGACGGGCGGGTGCATCTGGAGAGCTACTGGCGCTTCCGCGAGGCGTGCGCACGGGCGGGGCAGGACACGTCAAAGATGCTGGTGGGGACGGCCTCGACGATGGTGAAGGTGCGCCCGCGCGCGGCGTTCGAGGCG
>CAYVJM010000309.1:0-2898 GCA_964451695.1 uncultured Lentisphaerales bacterium
AACGCGCACGGCAAGATGGCGGGCATCTTCGTCGAGCGCGACTGCTTCCGCAAGGTCATCCTGGCCGGCAAGGATCCCAAAGAGGCCCTCGTCAAGGACGTGATGACCAAGAAGGTCGTGGTGGCCACCCCCGAGATGAGCGTCGACCAGTGCATGGCGATGATGACGGAGAAGCGCATCCGCCACCTGCCTGTCGTGGACGCGGAGGGGCAGCTCACGGGCGTCATCTCGATCGGCGACCTCGTCAAGTTCGTTTCCGCCGAGCAGGAGACGATGATCAAGAACCTCGAAAAGTACATCGAAGGTTCCCTGTAAGGCGCCGCGCAGACGGCGTCCGTGAAGGACGCGGCGCGTCCGCCCCGGCGCGCCGCCCTCCTCCGGTCATCGAGACGGGGCGGGCGGGAGGCGACATGAGTGCTGTTTCGACGACGGCCGGGCCGTCGCGTTGCGCGTGCGCCTGCGGCGCCGCCGAGGCGGAGGTCCCCGTGGCGCAGCTCGATGCGATCATCGCGGAGTACCGCGACAGGCCGGGCGGGCTCATCCCCGCCCTGCAAATGGCCCAGGGCCTCTGCGGCCACCTGCCGGAGACCGTGATCCGGCGGATCGCCGACGGCTTCGGCAAGACAGTGAGCGAGGTGGCGGGCGTGGTCACGTTCTACTCCTTCTTCACGATGCGTCCGCGCGGGAAATACCTCGTGCGCGTCTGCCTCGGCACCGCCTGCTACGTGCGCGGCGGCAAGAGCGTCCTCGAGGCGTTCAAGAAGAAACTCGGCATCGACGTGGGCGAGACGACCGCCGACCGGCTCTTCACGCTGGAGGTCGGACGCTGCTTCGGCGCCTGCGGCATGGCGCCCGTGGTCATGGTCAACGACGACGTCCACCAGCGCGTGAAACCCGCGCGCGTGGGCGATCTGGTCGCGAAACTCGCGGCCGAAGCCGCGGCCGCGGCGGAAACGGAGCGCGCATGAAGCCCCGCAAGCCCCCGAAGTTCGCCACCCCCGAAGCCCTCGCCGCGTTCCGCGCCTCCCTCGCCGCTCCGGCGTCGAAAGACAAGCCGGCGCCCCGCCAGATGCTCGTCTGCTTCGGCGGGAGCTGCCTCGCCTCCGGCGCCCGGGAAGTCCGCGACGCCCTGCGCGCCGCGCTCGTCAAACACGGTCTCGCCGACGCCGTCGCCCTCGTCGAGACGGGCTGCATGGGCCCGTGCGTCGTCGGCCCCGTCGTCCTGATCGGCGACGACCGCACGTTCTACCAGGGCGTCAAGCCCGAGGACGCCGAGACGATCGTCGCCTCGCACCTCGTCGGCGGCCAGATCGTCGAACGGCTCCTCGTCCACGACGCGTCGGGTCAGAAGCCCTACCCGTGCCGGGACGCCATGGACTTCTTCCGCCGCCAGACGCAGATCGTGTTGCGAAACTGCGGCTGGATCGATCCCGGCAAGATCGAGGACTACATCGCCCGCGATGGCTACGCCGCGCTCGCCAAGGCGCTGACGTCGATGAAGCCCGAGGACGTCGTCGAGGAGATGAAGACCTCGGGTCTGCGCGGCCGCGGCGGCGCGGGTTTCCCGACGTGGCTCAAGTGGAAGCTGGCCTCGCAGACCGAGAACGGCCAGCGCTACGTGCTCTGCAACGCGGACGAAGGCGACCCCGGCGCGTACATGGATCGCAGCGTGCTCGAAGGCGATCCGCACAGCGTCGTCGAGGGCATGGCCATCGCCGCCTACGCCGTGGGCGCCACGCAGGGCTACGTCTACGTCCGAGCGGAATATCCGCTCGCCGTGGAGCGCCTCAACCGCGCCATCGACCAGGCGCGCGCCTGCGGCCTGCTGGGGCCGAAGGTGCTTGGCACCGCGTTCGCATTCGATCTCGAGATCCGCATGGGGTCCGGCGCGTTCGTCTGCGGGGAGGAGACGGCGCTGATCGCCTCGATCGAGGGCCGCCGCGGCGAGCCGAGGCCGCGTCCGCCGTTCCCCGCCCAGAAGGGGCTGTGGGGCCGGCCGACGGTGCTCAACAACGTCGAGACGTACGCCAACGTCGCCGCGATCATCCTGCGCGGCGGCGCGTGGTACGCCACGATGGGTACGCCGAAGAGCAAGGGCACGAAGGTGTTCGCGCTCGCGGGCGCCGTGCGCAACACGGGGCTCGTCGAGGTGCCCGTCGGAACGCCGCTCGGGGAGGTGATCTACGACATCGGCGGCGGCATCCGCAACAACAAGCGCTTCAAGGCCGCGCAAATGGGCGGTCCCTCCGGCGGCTGCATCCCGCGCGAACACCTCGCCACGCCCCTCGACTACGAGCCGCTTGCCGAACTCGGGGCCATCATGGGCTCCGGCGGACTCATCGTCATGGACGAAGACGCGTGCATGGTGGACGTGGCGCGCTTCTTCATCGAGTTCGTGCAGGAGGAGTCGTGCGGCAAGTGCGTGCCCTGCCGCGTCGGCACGCGGCGCATGCTCGAGATCCTCGAGCGCATCTGCGCCGGCCAGGGCGAGGAGGGGGACGTCGAACGGCTCGTCGAGCTGGGCGAATTCATCAAGACGTCGTCGCTCTGCGGCCTCGGACAGACCGCGCCGAACCCCGTGCTCTCGACGATCCGCCACTTCCGCCACGAGTACGACGAACACATCCGCGACCGCCACTGCCGCGCGGGCGTCTGCCCCGGTCTCGTGCGCGCGCCGTGCCTGAGCGCCTGCCCCGCGGGCGTCGACGTGCCGGGCTTCGTTTCGCTCGTCGGCGACAAGCGCTACGCCGAGGCGTTGCGGCTTCATCGCGAGAAAAATCCCTTCGCGTCGGTCTGCGCCCGCGTGTGCTTCCACACGTGCGAGGAAAAGTGCCGCCGCGCCACGCTCGACGAGTCCGTGGCGATCCGCGCCGTCAAGCGCTTCATGGTGGACCAGGA
>CAYVJM010000310.1:0-2885 GCA_964451695.1 uncultured Lentisphaerales bacterium
TGACGATGATGGTGATGGCGATGAGCACCTCCAGCAGCGTGAAGCCGGCGGCGCGCGCGTTGCGTTGCGTTGCGTTGCGGTTCATCGCAGACCTCCTATTTGAGCTTCTTCAGATGCGCCACGACGTCGTCACGATCTTCGCGGCAGGTGATGCCGAACCATTCGGAATTGGTGCGCATGACCTTGACCTTGACACGGCCTGCGCGCAGAAACTCGCCAAGCGCCGTCGGCACCTGGTATTCGGCCTTCGGATGCGTTGCATTGGCGCGGAGAAAGGCCGGGAACGCCTCGTCCAGCATGTCGATGTAGGAGCGCTTGAAGCCGAACATGTTCATCGAGACAAGGGTGTCGTCCGCGAACGCGTCGGCGCCGTCGCGAACGACCCCGTCCTCCTCGCGTTTGAGCGCGAGGCGCTCGCGGATGTCCACGAGCATGCCGTCGTCGTCGACCGTGCAGATGCCGCGCGAGACGGAGCCGAACTTGGAGAGCGTCTTGTCCAGACGGTAGGCCACCATGCAATGGGTGTAGGGCTCGGAGGCGGTGGCGTCGAGACAGCCCGCGTTGAGCCGGAAGGACTCGGCGCCGTAGAAGTCGTCCGCGTTGACGACGGCGAAGGCGCCGGCGACAATGCGACGCGCAGCGAGGACGGCGTGGGCCGTGCCCCAAGGCTTCTTGCGCTCCGCAGGCGGCGAAAACCCCGGCGGCAGGTCGCCGAGATCCTGCATCGCATAGCGGACGTCAGCCACTGCCTCCCACTTGCGCCCGACTATGTCGCGGAAGTCTTTTTCAAGATCGCGGCGAATGACGAAGACGATCCGGTCAAAGCCTGCGGCGAGGGCGTCCTTGACGCTGTAGTCGAGGATGAACTGCCCCTTGGGTCCGACGGGATCCATCTGCTTGAGGCCGCCGTAGCGGCTTCCCATTCCGGCGGCGAGGACGACGAGGCTTTTCGGTGGCGGTGTCTGCATGGCGGGGTGTAGCTTTCTCGATGTGAAAATACGTGACGGGGCAATGCGGTTTCAGCCCTCGCGGATCTCGACGGCCAGACCGGCCTTCAGAGCCGCCTTGACCTTGTCGTGGAAGGCATTCGCCTCCTCGTCCTTGAGGGTGCGCCCAGCGGCGCGGTAGGTCAGGCTGTAGGCGAGGCTCGTCTTGCCCGAGCCCAGCGCCTTGCCCTTGAAGATGTCGAAGAGGCGCACGTCCTCCAGTTCCGGCGGCGCCGCCTTGCGGATCGTCTTGACGATCTGCTCGTGCGTGACGCCCTCGCCGGCGACGAGGGCGATGTCCCGCGTCGTGGCCGGAAACGCCGGCACGTCCTTGGCGGTGACAGTCTTGAAGACGTTGCCGAGGATCGCGTCGCGCCGGATCTCGGCGACGACGAGAGGCGAGGCGATGCGCCAGTGGCGGCGCAGCGCGGCGGCGACGAGACCGATCACGCCCACCTCACGGCCGGCGACAACGATCCGGGCGGCGAAACCGGGCTCGAAGCCCTCGGCAGCGACCGGCTCCAGGCGCATCTGCGGCGCATGCAGCCGAGCCAGCAGCGCCTCGAGCGCGCCCTTGAGCCAGAGCGCCGTTTCGGACGGTTCGACGACGCGCGTGCTGTCGAGACCGCCGCGGCCGGCGAAGCCCATGACGCCGAAGCAGACGCGATCCTCCTCGGCGATCACGCCCTTCGCGTCCTTGAAGAACACGCGGCCCATCTCGAAGAGCGAGGCCGTTCCGTTGCCGCGGGCATTGTTGTAGCCCATCGTCTCGACCATCTGCGGGACGAGCGAATCGCGCAAAACCGAATTGTCCGCGCTGACGGGATTCGGCAGGATGACGCGGCGGGCGGCTGCGGAGGGGGAAACGGAATCGAGCGTCGCCGGGGCGGTGAAGCTGTAGTTGAGGATCTCGGAGAAACCCAGGGCGACGAGGGCGTGGCGGCAGGCCGAGACGGCGCGCGCGGGCGAGTCGTCCGCGTCCGGCACGATCGTCGTCGCGGGAAGGACGTCGGGCAGCGCCGCGAGACCGTTCATGCGCGCGACCTCTTCGACGAGATCGGCTTCGCAATCGACGTCGACGCGGAACGAGGGGACGACGAACGCCGCGGCATCGTCCGTGGCAGATTCGAGCGTGAAGCCAAGTCCCTTCAGGATGGCGATCTGCCGCTCGGCCGGGATGTCCATGCCGATCACGTCGCAGGCGCGGCGGAAGCGCAACGTCACGCGGCCCGGCTGGGCGGGACGTGCGTCGGCCTCGGCGACGCCTTCGGCGACGACGGCGTTGGCGTGCTGGACGAGGAGGGAGCAGGCGCGGCGGCTCGCCCAGTCCGTGAGGAAGGGGTCGACGCCGCGCTCGAAGCGGTGGGAGGACTCCGTGCGCATGTCGAGCGCCGTGGCGGTGCGCTTGATGGAGGGCGCGGCGAAACTGGCGCTCTCGAGAAGGACGGCGTGCGTCTCCGGGCCAATCTCGCTGCCTTCGCCGCCCATGACGCCGGCGACGGCCAGAGGGACGGAGTCGTCCGCGATGACGAGCATGCCCGCGTCGAGCTTCCGTTCGACGCCGTCGAGCGTTTTGATCACTTCGCCCTCGGCGGCGTTGCGGACGTGGATGGCGTGGCCGGCGACGCGGTCGTAGTCGAACGTGTGCAGCGGCTGACCGCATTCGAGCATGACGTAGTTGGAGACGTCGACGACGACGTCGATCGAACGCATGCCGCAAAGCTCGAGGCGCTTGCGCATCCACTCGGGGCTGGGCAGGCGCTCGACGTGCGTGAGGACGCGGGCGAGGTAGTCGGGACATTGGGCCGCGTTGTGGACGGTCACGCTGCAGAGGTCGGAAGCCTTCTGCTTGGAAACGGGGAAGTCGACGGCGGGAAGCTTGAGCGGGCGGCCGAGGAT
>CAYVJM010000311.1:0-2880 GCA_964451695.1 uncultured Lentisphaerales bacterium
AGCGGGAGGTGGAGTCCGCGAGCAGGAGCACGTCCAGACCCATCTGGCGGTAGTAGGCGGCGATCGTCGCGGCCGTGTAGACGGAAGCCTCGCGCGCGGCCACGGGCATCGAGGAGGTGTTGCAGATGATCGTCGTGCGATCCATCAGCGTGCGGCCCGTGCGGGGATCTTGGACGTGGGGGAATTCGCGCAGCATCTCGACCACCTCGCCAGCGCGCTCGCCGCAGGCGGCGTAGATCACGATGTCCACCTGCGCGAAGCGGCTCATCGCCTGCTGCAAAACCGTCTTGCCCGCGCCGAACGGGCCCGGGATGCAGTACGTGCCGCCGAGGGCGACGGGGAAGAAGGTGTCGATCGTGCGGATCTGCGTGACAAGCGTCTTCTCGGGGCGCAGGCGCTCCTCGAAGCACGTGATGGGCACCTTGACAGGCCAGCGCTGGAGCATCGAGACCCGCGTCTCGACCCCCGACTCGTCCACGACGACGCCGACGACGTCGGCCACCGTGTAGTCGCCGGCGGGGGCGACGGATTTGACCGTCTGGCGCCCTTTCAGACCGAAGGGGATCATGATGCGGTGTTCGAAGATGCCTTCGGGGACGGAGCCGAGCGCGTCACCGGCCTGGAGCACGTCGCCGGGCTTGGCTTTCGGGGTGAAGGTCCACTTCGCGTCGCGCGGCAGCGCCTGGATGTATTTGCCGCGCTGGAGAAAGAAGCCGCAGGCCTCGGCGAGCTTGGGCAGGGGGTTCTGGAGACCATCGTAGATCTGGGTGAGCAGGCCGGGGCCGAGCTCCACGGACAACAGCTCGCCCGTGTACTCCACGAGGCCGCCGACGGCGAGGTCGGACGTATCTTCGAACACCTGCATGTCGGCGAGGCGGCCGCGGATGCGGACGATCTCGCACATGAGCGTCACGCCGCCGATCCGGGCGTAGCCGACTTCGTTGAGCGCGACGGCGCCGTCGAAGCGGACGGTGATCATGTTGCCGTTGACGCCGGTAATGGTTCCCTGTGTAGTCATGGTGGCGGTCTCTCTCTCGTAAACGCGGGTTCAGTTCGAAGCGGATTGCGGGGCGGTCTCGCGGCCGGGCGCGGGGCGGGCGATGGCGAGCAGGCGCTCGCGGCCCTTGGCGGGATCGGCCTTGGCGAGGCGCAGCAAAATGGCGAGGCGCACGGCGTAGGCGAAAACGGCCTCGGCGCCGAGGGTCTCGTGGCCGGCGAGCTCGCCGGCGAGATTCCAACGAAGCAGGTCGAGGGCTCGCTCCCGGCGCTGGGGATCGGGCTCCTGGAAGGCGGCGGCGACACCGTTCTCGACGAGGACGTCGAAGCCGCCGTGCGGACGCAGCCAAGGCGCGGGGTCGGCGCCGTGGCGCTTCGCCGCGCGCAGCTTCGCGACCGCGTTGCGGAGCTGGGTCTCGCGGTCGCGCCACGCCACAGCCCAGGGGTGGTCCGAGCGGGCGCCCCCAAGCAGGTCGCAGACGGCGGCGAAGTGGCGCGGCGGCATCTGCTCCCGGCAGCGCGCGCGGAACTCCTCCTCCGTCATCGCCGGCGCGCCGTCGAACTGCAACGCCGGCAAGGTGGCTGCGAAATAGGCGTAGTTCATGGCGCGTCGCCAAAGACCATCTTCGCGAGCGCGGGGCTCATCATCCGGCTCATCGCCGCCTGGATCGCGGCGTCGGTGAAGTCGTGCTCGACGCGCCCGCCGGCGAGCATGACGCGGACGCCGGCCTTGACGTCGCGGTCCGGCGCGACGCGCAGACCGCCGGCCACGGCGGCGGCGAGGCGCGCGCGGGCGTAGGCGGCCAGGCGCTCGGCTTGCTCGGGGGCGACGAGCGCCTCGATGCCCCCGGCGGCGTCGGGGGAAGCGGCGAAGGCCTTGACGAGCGAGGCGAGGAAGGTTTCGAGGAAGTCCCCGGAGAGCGTCTTGTCCACGTCTTGGAGGAGCACGCGCTCAAGGGTCTGGCGGATCGACTGGCCCACGTCGAGCACGACGTCGCGCGCGGCCTGCCGGACGGCCTGTTCGGAGCGTTCGCGCAGGACGGCGGCCTCGGCCTCGGCCTTGGCCAGGAAGGCGGCGGCGGCCTTTTCGCCCTCCGCAATCCGGGCTGCGGCGGCCTTCTCGGCCTCCGCGAGGATGGAATCGGCCTTCGCACGGGCCTTGTCGACGCCTTCGGACTGGATTTTCTCCAGAAGCGACTGTAATTCTGCTGCCATGTTCGTCTCCGTATGAAAGTGAAGCCGTTGAAATCACACATTTTCTCACAGACCCCCTTGCTTGTCAAATCGGAGAAAAACCCCGCGAGCGCTTCCTTGCCTTGCAGCGCCGTTTTTGGTAGCATTCCGCGCTTTAAAAGGCATTCGCCAGACCGCGTCGGACGTGCGCCGCGCCGGGAGAAAGAGAGGAAGACGATGAGACCTGTGGCTTTGATCATTCGCGATGGATGGGGCATCAACGAGAAGACGAAGGGCAACGCCGTCGCGGCCGCCCGCACCCCCAACATCGACGCCTACAAGAAGCAGTATCCCTGGACCGTCCTCGACGCCTGCGGCGAGGCCGTCGGGCTCCCCGCCGGCTACCAAGGCTCGAGCGAGGTCGGCCACCTCAACATGGGCGCCGGCCGCATCGTCGTCCAGGAGCTCAAGCGCATCGACGACGGCCTCTCCTCCGGCGAGCTGTTCGAGTCGGCGAAGTGGACGCGCTTCATGAACGCGTGGAAGGCCGGCAAGGGCCGCCTCCATCTGCTCGGCCTGCTGCAGGACGAGGGCGTGCACGCCCACCAGGAGCACCTCTTCAAGATCATGCGCCGCGCGCGCCAGACGTGGCCCGAGGGCGAGATCGTCATCCACCCCTTCCTCGACGGGCGCGACACGCCGCCGCGCAGC
>CAYVJM010000312.1:0-2873 GCA_964451695.1 uncultured Lentisphaerales bacterium
CGAAGATCGCCGTCGAGCCGCGCGACTCGATCGCCTGAATACGGCGGATGATGGACTTGCGATTGCCGGCGGACTGCGCGGGGACGATGGTTTCGATGGAATCGTCGAACACGACGACGGAGACCTGGTCGCGTTCGTCGAGGCGGTTGACCGCCGCGATGGCGGCTTCGCGTGCCTGGACGATCTTGTCGCCGCTCATCGAGCCGGAGCGGTCGAGGACGATCGCGAGGTTCACGGCGGGCCGTGCCTGGGTCTCGACCCTGCCCCCGGTGAGCGCGACCTTGACGACGGTCGTCTCCGGCGTGCCGCTGGCGAGCACGCCGCGTTCCGGCGTGACGGTGCAGACGAGGGCGTCGTCGGCGCTGGCTGTGAGCGACAGCGCGAGCAGCGCCGCTGCGGCGTGGCAGAGTCCGCGCCGAGTGGAGAATGGTGCAGAGATGTTGGATGTCTTCATGGGCGTCCCTTTCGTTGGCCTGCGAATGCAGGTCTTTGACCGGGACCCATTGAAGCATGTTGGCGGAACGAGGTTGTCACAGCCGCGTCAATACCCTGTAAAATGTTTGTAAAGTCTTTTGCCATTCGAGGTCACAGCAGCCATGCAAAATGGGGCACGAAGACGACCGCCCCGATCACGACGGCGCCGACAGCGGAGATCAGGACGGCGCCGGCGGCAACGTCCTTCGCCTTTTCGACAAGCGGGTGTCGTTGCGGTACGGCCGCGTCCGCGAGGAATTCGACAGCCGTGTTGAGCCCCTCGGCAGTCCAAACGGCCATGATGGCCAGCACCACACAGCACCACTCGCCCCGCGACAGGCGCAGCGCAAGCCCAGCCGCCACGACGCCAGCCGTCACCATCGCATGGATCCAGGCATTCTGCTGCGAGCCGATCAGGACGCGCACGCCGCGCAACGCATATCGGAAGCTGGACAGCCTCACCCCGAGCTTGAATGGCTTCATGGGATTACTGTACCATGCCGGACCTCTCCCAGCCAACCCAGAATCAGCTCTGCGCCACTCCCTGGGGCTTCACTCACTGAATCGTGTTCGTCGGTCCCCAGAAGCCCAGTCCCTCGGAATGTTTGGATGTGTAGATCTCGGTCTGGTAGGAGCCGTCCTTCTCGTTGAGGAGAAAGTAGCGGGCGCCGGGGTCGCCATCGCCGTAGGACTGCACCGTGATCGACTTCGTGTAGCCGAGGCGGATACCGTTCTCGTCCGTGCCGTCGTACGTGTTCCTGTGGTCGTGGCCGAAGTAGGCGCCTTTCAGATTTCCCTTCTCAACCCACACGTCGTAGAGCGTGCGGCGTTTCCCGTCAGGCGAGCGCGGGGGAAGCGTGTGCGCGGCGTCGACGTAGAGCGCGTACTGCGTCGGACAGGGATTCTCGTATTTCCCGCCGACGGCGCGGTCGCCTGAAAAGAAGACAGCCTTGGCCCCCTCCGGCACGATGATGTGCTGGAACCAGAGGCAGGGAGTGTCGCCGGAGACGTCGGCGTACCACTGGATCTGGTCGGCGTAGCAGCCGTCGTATCCGCCCCTTCCCCCGTCCGCCTTCTTGCCGTAGGACCCGGAGTCCATGAGGAAGATGTTGAACGCGGCGCGCCGTCCCGTCTTCGCGTCCATGACGGGCACCACGCCGCTTCCGGTGCCGGTGAGTTCCCGCACGTCGAAATCGACGAAACACGCGCCGCCATGCGACTTGTAGAAGGCCCACTCGGCCTCTCGCATTTGCGCGGGATCGAGACCCCGGTTTTTGTCGCCATGCTCCGAATCGTGGTTGCCGAAAGCCACCGCGAACCGCAGATCATTCGTGACAAAGAAATTGATCAGCGGCGCGATGTTGTTCGTGAAGGCGTCGACGCCATGCGTGCCGTCGACCTGGTCGCCGGTGAGGACGACGAGGGACGGCTTCACGGGACAGGCCTTCACGATGCCGTCGAGGATGTCGAGCGAGGCCTGGTAGTTTGTGTTGTGGACCTGGATGTCCGTGATGTGCAGGAGGGCGAAGCGGCCGTTCGCGTCGAAGCGCAGGGGTTCCGCCCCCGCAACGGTCTCGACGCGGAGGGAAGCGCAGGATACGCCGGCGAGCGCCGCAAGCGCGGCAACGAGAGCGGGGATGGGCGAGGTTATCATGGATATCTCTCCTTGAGGATGAAGGTCGAGGGTGACGACGCCCGGGGCAACCGGAAACGGGAAGCGTTCTGGCCTTCCAGCGTCGTTCTCCGAATCGGTGGATCGCGTGGATCCTATCATTCCATCTCGCGTCTCGTCCAGCGTCTTGCGACGCGTGGCCACCGCGAGGGCTTGCCCGGCCGTGCACGATGCGCTATCATAAAGGGCCATTTCCACACTTCTTTCTCCATCCATGATCCTCTCCTCCAGCGTTTCATCCGGCGGCAAGGCCTTTGAGGCCTCCAGCGAAGTCGCCGCCTTCCTCTTCGACTTCGACGGTGTGCTTTTCGACACCGAAAAGTGCTGGGCGATGGCCAATCAGGCGATCTTCGCGCATTTCGGGAAGACGATCTCCTTCGAGGAGGCCTCCCGGTTCTGCTACGGACGCAACGGCAAGGACGTGATGCGCGACGTCATGCGGATCTTCGCGATCGATGAAGAAGACTTCAACGATCTCATCGCCTTCGAGCAGGCGACCACGGAACGGATCAAACTGAGTGAGGACTTCGCCATCCCGGAGAGCATCGCGTTCTTTCTCCGAATGGCGGACCGGGTTCCCGTGGCCATCGTCTCAGGCTCCCGAGAAGAGTCGATTCGCAAGGCCGCTGCCATCAGCGCCTGCGGGGATTTTCTCGGCAAGGCCGCGTTCATCCAGAGCACAAGCGGCCTGCCCCGGGGCAAGCCCGATCCGCTTTGCTACCAGCTC
>CAYVJM010000313.1:0-2868 GCA_964451695.1 uncultured Lentisphaerales bacterium
CCTCGGCGATCGCCGAGGGCGGGGGAACGGCGATTTCGCCGGAGCGGATCTTCGAGTTGATCGTGGCGATGCGCAGGCTGCACTTGGCGACCATCTGCTGAATGTGCTCGGTATGGTAGTCGGGGTAGCGCGAGTACAGTTGCGTGTACTGCGCCCGCGCTTCGGTGAAGAGCGCCATTTCGTCGAGGACGCGTCCCTCTTGACCGGCGGCGAGGGCTTGGGTGTAGGCTTCGTCGGCCTTTGCGAGAAGGCGGGATTTCTCGCGTCCGAATAGTGCGTGGGATGTTTGGGGGAGGCAGGTGGCGAGCGCGATGGCGAGCAGCGCCGGCAGAAGGCGGAGTGTGGGGTTTCGCATGGTGGGCTCCAGAGACTAGTCGTCCTCCTCGGCATCGGCCTGAGGCGGCTTGACGGGTTCGGTTCGATGGACGAGGACGCTGTCGATGCGGTTGCCGTCCATGGCCTCCACGGTCATTTCGAGATTGAGTTCGGGGATGGCGAGCTGGGCGCCCGGGGTGGGGATTCGGCCGAGCTTCTCGAGGATGAAGCCGCCGAGGGTGTTGAAGTCGCCTTCGGGGATCTTGACGTCGAGCGCTTCGGCGGCGTCGTCGATCTCGGTGTCGCCGGCGAGGCGGAAGTCGGTTTCGGAGAGCTTGACGATGGACGGCGGAGCGATGTTGACATCGTATTCGTCGTAGATTTCGCCGACGATCTCCTCGAGGAGGTCTTCGATGGAGACGAGGCCGCAGGTTCCGCCGAATTCGTCGAGAACGATGGCGATCGACTGCTTGGTCTTCTGCATCTGGCGGAAGAGGATATCGGCGCGGATGGTCTCGGGGACGAAGAAGGGCTTGCGGAGGAGTTCGGCGAGGCGGGGGTGGCTGTCTTCGAGGGCGCGGATCAGGTAGTCGCGGGTGTTGAGCACGCCCATGATGTTGTCGATGGTGCCGCGATAGACGGGGATGCGGGAGAAGCCGCTTTTGCGGATCGTCTCGCGGGTGGTGGCCTCGTCCACGTCGATGGGGAGCGCGACGATGTCGAGTCGGTGGATCATGATCTCGCCGGCGGTCTTGTTGTTGAACTCGAAGACGTTCTCGATCATCTCCTTTTCCTGGGGTTCGATCGAGCCGTTTTCGCCGCCGATGTCGACCATCATGCGGATTTCCTCTTCGGAGACGCGCTCCTGGCCTTTGGCGGGATCGATGCCGAAGAGCTTCAGCGCGCGGTTGGTGACGAGGGTGAGCAGGGAGACGAACGGGGCGGCGGCGGCGGCGATCCAGCGCAGCGGGCGCGACACGGCGCGGGCGAGGGGTTCGCTGTGCTGCATGGCGATGCGCTTGGGGACGAGTTCGCCGAGGATCAGCGTGAGGAAGGCGAGGACGATCGTGACGAAGACCGTCGCGATGCCCTCGACGGTGTTGTCATGCAGGGTGCACCAGGAGCGGGAGGAGAACCAGTGGGCCAGCGGGCGGGCGAACGTGACGGCGGCGAAGGCGGAGGCGAGGAAGCCCGCCAGCGTCACGCCCACCTGGATCGTCGCGAGGAACCGGGCGGGCTCGTCGATGAACCCGCGGATCACGCGCGAGGTCTTGTCGCCTTGCTCCGCGTCCCGGCGAACCTTGGCGTCGTTGAGGGAGATGACGGCGATTTCGGAGGCGGCGAAGAACGCGTTCGCAAGGATCGCGAGGAAGAGGATGAACAAATGCCATCCCAGTTCCAGGGATTCAGGATCGGGTGTCGGGGCGGGCGTGCTCAAGGTCGTTGCCTATCGGGGGGCCTGGAAGCGGAGGGCGGCGGACTTGTAGTGGCCGTCCAGCCCTTCGATGTCGCTGAACATCTCGACGACCGGGAGGGCGTCGCGGAGATCCTCCTCCCGATATTCCACGAGGCTCGTGCGCCGGCGGAAGTCGTCGACGGTGAGTCCGGAGAACATCCGGGCGGCGCCGCCCGTGGGCAGGACGTGGCTGGGGCCGGCGGCGAAATCGCCGACGGACTCGGGGGTCCACGGCCCGACGAAGACGGCGCCCGCGCAGGTGACCTGGGTGGCGAGAGCGGCGGCGTCGCGGACCATCAGTTCGAAGTGCTCCGGAGCGAAACGGTTGACGAGGTCGAGGCCGGCTTCGATCGTGGGGGCGACGACGAGGAGGATGCCGTTTTCGTCCGTGACGCGCTTGACGAGGTTCCGGCGCGTGAGCTTGGCGGTCTGGCGGGTGATCGCGGCGGTCACCTCCTGGGCGAGGGCGGGGGAGTTGGTGACGAACATCGCGCGTTCGTGGCCGGTGCCGTGTTCGGCCTGGGAGAGGAGGTCCGCGGCGACGAATTCGGGATTCGCGCTGTCGTCCGCGAGGATGGCGATTTCGCTCGGGCCGGCCACGAGGTCGAGGGCCACCGTGCCGTAGACCTGGCGCTTGGCGGCGGTCACGAATGTGCCGCCGGGGCCGACGATCTTGCGCACGGGCTCGATGTGGCGGATGCCGTAGGCCATGAGGCCGATCGCCTGGATGCCGCCGACGCGGTAGACCTCGGTGACGCCGCAGACGCGCATGGCGTAGAGCATCGCGGCGTTGATCTGCTTGGTCTTGCCGGCGGGGGTGCAGGCGACGATTTCCGGGACGCCGGCCGTCTGCGCGAGGGTGGCGGTCATGACGACGGTCGAGGCGAGGGGCGCGGTGCCGCCGGGCACGTAGATGCCGACGCGGCTGAGAGGCGAGTAGAATTCGCCGAGTGCGCCGCCGTGGGGCGTCGGCGTCGTCCAGTTCCGGCGCATGGATTTGCGGGAGAAGTCGGCCACGCGGGCGTGGGCCTCGTCGATGAGGCGCTTGATGCGTTCGGGGACTTTGGACTCGGCGTCGTCGAACTCCGCCTTCGAGA
>CAYVJM010000314.1:0-2844 GCA_964451695.1 uncultured Lentisphaerales bacterium
CCCTGGAGGAGGCCAGCCGACAGCTCGGCGCCGATTATCCCTTCGTCACCCACTGGATGGGGCATTCGGAGCCGGATGCGGGTTCCAAACTCGTGCAGACGGGGCGCTACGAGGAATTCGCCAAGCTCCAGGTGGCGATGTGCCGCGGCGTCAAGCGCGGGAATCCCAACGCGAAGTTCGTCTTCGGCGGCGCGTGCAACATGGGCCGCCAGGGGCGCGACACGACGATCGCCATCGTCGCGGCCTGCCGCAAGATCGCGCCCGACCTGACGTTCGACGGCGTTGAAATCCACACGTATCGCAATTTCCCGGAGCAGCCCGACACCGACGAGGAGCTGAAGCAGTTCCTCCTCGCGCTCGAGGCGCAGGGCTACGACGACACGTTCCCCGTCTATCTCAACGAGGGCGCCTATTTTTATCCGTTGAACGTGCCCGAGTGGATGGGCATCGCGCCGTGGTCGAGCACCACCGCCTCGAAGGATCGCTACGCGAAAATGCACACGCCCACCTACGACATGGGCTGGGCGGAGCGGCTCGGCGCCGCGATGACGATGCGCTACTGGCTCGTCTGCTACAAGTACATGGATCGGATTCATTCGGCGACGCCGTGGGGCGTCCACCTGCTCGACGACCGCACGCCCTACGCCTGGGTGTCGATGTCGAGCGCGCTGGCCGATCTCCTCGGGGACTCCACCTTCCAGCGCGACATCCGCTTCGCACCCGGGGCCCGGGCGTACGTTTTCGAAGACCGGGAGAGGCGGCCGGTGGCGGCGGTGTGGTCGTTCGGCGAGAATGTCGAACGCGGCCGGGAGCGACCGCCGCGCATGACGGCCGGCTTTGCCGGAATGGCCGCGGAGTTCCTCGACATGTACGGCAATCCGCGGAAGGTCGAAAAAGACGCCGATGGCAGGCACGACCTGCCGCTTTCGAATTTCCCCTTCTTCATCCGCGGCCAGGTCGGCGACCTGGAGGCGCTCTGCGCCGGCCTCGAATCCGCCGCGGTCCAGAACGCGGGCAAGCTGCCGCTGGAGCTGGCCGCAAAACCCGTTTCGCGCCACGAGGTGGGCGTGGAGGTGCTCAATCCGCTGACGCGTCCGTTCAACGGGACGATCGCGATCAACGACGGCGCGGAGCAGAAGCTCGAGCTCGCCCCGCGCACGGAGGCGTCCTTCTCCTTCGGGAAGACCGGCTGCGTTCCCGACGACCAGATCGCGTCGATCGTCATCCCGATCTCCGTCGCGGAGAACGGCGGTGCGGCGGTGCGGGAGCAGTTCTCGTTCCGAGCCTTCGCCGTGAACTATCGCGCGCCTGGCGCCATTCGCATCGATGGCGCGGCCGACGACTGGGCCGACATCCCCGCGATCCCGCTGGCGTACGCCAACACGTATGTGGCGCATGGGAACGTTCCCATGAAAGATCCGGCCGAGGCTGGCGAATTCGCGGCGTCCTACCGGGCGGCTTGGAACGAAGGCGCGCTGCATCTGCTGATCGACGTCGTGGATTCCGGCTTCGCGGTGGATCGGAGCAGCCCCAAGCCCTCCCTCTGGTATGCCCGCAACGCCGTGCAGCTCTTCTTCGACACGCTCGGCGACGCGCCGGCGAAAGCGCGCGCGAACATCAGGGACTATGACGAAAACGACTACAGCTACGAGCTCCTGCCGGGCGAGGACGGACAATCGGCCGTGGTCTACCGGCGCGTGGCCCCCGACACGCAGCTCACCGGAGGCGTCGACGAGGGGCTGATGCCGAACCGGATCGAGCCCGGCGTGGCGGTGGCGTTCCGGCGCGAGGGAAGCCGGCAGGTCTACGAGGTGGCGTTCCCGGCCCGCTATCTCATGCCGATGGCGCTTTCAGAAGGCGCGGTGTCCGGCTTCGGCATGATGGTATTCGACCACACCGGCACGAAAACGCGCGTCAACATCCCCCATGGGTTGGACGTCGCGGGAAATCCGCAGAACCATCCGGCCATGCTGCTGGTGAAATGAGAATCGCAATCCTATGAGCATTCACGAGGCGCAACGCGCCGTCACGCTGCAAGCCCGACTCGAACGCCTGTTCCATGAACTCCACGATCGGGGGTATGAAGAGGGCGTCCAGGCCGTCGTCTATTGGAAGGGCGAGCCGATCGCCGACATCTGCGTCGGACGGATCGCGTCCTCGTCCCCTCGGCCGGTGTCGCCGGATACGCTCTTTCCCGTCTGCTCGACTGGCAAGGGAATCTCCGCCACGGTGCTCCATGCCCTGGCGGCGCGCGGGCGACTGGACTACGACAGCCCCGTCGCCCGCTACTGGCCGGCGTTCGCCGCCGAAGGCAAGGCGGAGATCACCGTCCGGCAGGCGCAGTCCCATCAGGCCGGCCTTCCGACGCTCCCCGCTTTTTCGTCATTCGATGAAATCTGGGACTGGGAACGCTCGTGCGCGATCGTCGCCGGCATGAGGCCGCAATGGGCGCCGGGCTCGAAGTCGGCCTATCATTCAATCACGTGGGGGTGGCTGGCGGGACGCATTGCCGAAGGCGCGGGCGGCAGGCCCTTTCGTGAACTGCTCCGCGAACTCGTCACGGAACCGCTGGGCATCGAGTCGTTGATCTATTTCGGCACGGACGACGAGGCCGAGCGCCGCGTCTCGCCATTCGAGGCGCAGCCGTCCGAACAGGAGCAGCGCATGACCGCGCCGGCCGTGCATGATCCGAGCATCATGAAACAGATCCCGGGGCCGCTGATGGAATTCGTGAACCGGGCCGGCACGCGCCAGGCGTGCATTCCCTCCGTGAACGGCATGATGTCGGCACGTGGCATCGCCAAGGTCTACGCCTCGCTGCTTGGCGAGGTGGACGGCGTGCGC
>CAYVJM010000315.1:0-2837 GCA_964451695.1 uncultured Lentisphaerales bacterium
AGGCCGCCGCCCCGCTCCCCTTCCTCTACATCCCCGAGCGCTTCGCCCGCCGCGGACGGCACATCGCCCCCGCGGAACTCGATCTCCTGCAATGGAGCGCCCTGGCGGCGGGCGCCAAGGGGTTGAGATGGCACTTCGGGATGAACGACGGCGGACTCGACGCCACGCCCGGACTGATTCCCATGCTGCAGCGGGCCGGATCCCGGATCCGCCGCCTTGAATCCCTGCTCGCCCCCCTCGTACCCGTTTCCGACGAGACGCAGGGCGATGAGAAGAGCGGCTACGTCCGCGTCCTGACCGCCTGGTGCGGCTCGCGGGGCGTCCTCTACCTCGTCCGCGACCGGAACCTTGGCGCCATCCCCGGCGACATGCCCGTCCGAAAGGACGTGCGCGTCGAACTCGACGTGCCCCCCTGGTGCCGGGGCGCGTCGGTGCTCGACCTGCTCGACGGCGGGCGCCTCGCCGAGGCCCGGCCCGGACGCCTGCCGCTGACCCTTGCCGGGCTGAGCGGCTTCCGCCTGCTCTGGATCGACGCCGACCCCGGTTCTACCGCCTTGACCACGCTTTCACGCAAGGGAGATGACAGATGAACACGGATATCCGCACGTCCTTGACCGGCCTTGTTCTGGCATGCACGCTGCTGCTTTTGAACGGCGTATCCCGTGGAGAGTGCTGCAAATACGCCATCACTTGGCCAGAATGCGGACCTTGCGAGACCAACCTGGACTGCGGGACGCCCCCGGTCGCGCCACAACTTGAAAATCTCCCGTCGGAATGCTGCACAACACCATGCGTGATCACGGACGCCATGGTTGTCAAGTTGCCGAATTTTCCGGACGAAGAACACGTGACCTACGGTTGGACATGGAAGGTATGGTGCGGAACCGACTTCTGTGAGACGTTGACAACCAACGATGTGAGAGTAAAGGCCGAGTGCCCGGATGGGCAATGTTTGAGGGTTCCCTTGGACAACCCGTCCGATCTCGGTGGCGGTTCGGGTGGTGGTGGCAGCGGCGGCGGGGGTGGCGGACCTGGTCAAGATATCGGCGGCTATCACTGCATGGCCATCGGGTGCGAGGACAACCCGCCGCCTTCGGCCGGCGGCGGTTGCACGGCCGGCGGGGCCTGCCGTATTGCCGGCGCCGGTGGCGGCGGAGCATCCCTCGGCAGCCTCGATATCCGCGTTGACCTCGGCGCGGCGGGCCTGCTCAAGACCGGCTACCTGCAACTGTTGTGCGACCGCATTGATGCCGCCGCCTTCGGGACGCCTGCGCTCCGCTTCGTCCGCGGTCCCGCCGTGGCCGACGTGGTCTACGACCCCTTCGAGACCCATCCCATGCGTCTGCGGCAAGTCATGGCTGGCGAATGCCTGGCCGACATCGTGCCCGGCGCCGTCCAGGGCTTCGCGATCAACCTCTACCGTCCGTCCGACGTCCTCTCCGAGTTCGATGCCAATGGCCTCTACCAGACAGCCGCGAATGCCCTGCCGTTCGCCCGCTACATCGTCGAAAATCCATCCGGCGCCACCAATGACTGCGGTACGCTCCGGCATGTGATCCTCCGCGGCGGCGAAGCCTCCACCAACCTCTACGCCTGTTCCGAAGCCGGTGACACCGTCACCTGGACGCTCACCTCCGGCGGCGGCGGACGCGTCGAGACCCTCGCCAGCCAGACCAACGGCGTCTACCGGCAGGAGACACGCACCGTGGCAGATGGTCAGGGCGTCATCGCCTCCCGCACCCGCACCACCTACCGTATCTTCCCGGGCTTTGGCGAGCGCACCGTCGAGACGGTCGCCGATCCCGGCGGCGCCAACCTCGTCACCTCGAATTTCTGGTATCAGACTGGAGATTCCGGTTTCGACGGGCCTCCCGGCCTGCTACGCCTCAAGACGAATTCCAACGGAGACTGGACGCGCTACCACTACGACCGGTACGGCCGTTGCACCAACGAACTCTCCGCCTGGCTCGGTGCGCCGGTCGACTCCCCCGCCTCCCTCTGCCGTTCCGTCGCGTACGATTATGCCTTCCTCGATCCCGACCTCGATACCGGCGTGGTCCAGCCGCAAAAGGCCCGCACGGTCACCGAGTCCATCCTCGGGCAGTTCGTCTCGCGCCGCTATCTGCTTGCCTATCTCAACGCCGGCGGTGAACGCGTCGAGATCGAGGAGCAAGCAGCCCATCCCGACGCCGCCTTCGGCGACCCCGCCAATCCCCGCACTGTGAGCACCTACTTCACGTCCGATTCCGGCGACGCCTCCGCCGACCGCATCCGGACGCGCGTCAACCCCGATGGCACCATGGTCGCCTACGGCTATGCAATGGGCGCATTCGAGGACAATGCCGATCCCGCCCTCTGCTCCTTCACGACCAACAGTCTGGGCTCCTGCCACCTCTCCACCATTGCCTACGGCACGACCGAAAATCCCGGCGGCATCGCCGGCCGCACCTGGCGCTCCCGCGTCGTCCGCGACGACGCCGGCCGCATCCTGCTGTCTCAGGAGTATCTGCTGACCGCCTCAGGCTTCGAACGCATCTTCTGGACCGTCAAGCGCTACGATGCCGATGGACGCATCGTTTCCACTCATGTCCCCAATGGGCTCTCCTCCGAACAGACCTGGGGCTGCTGCGGCCGCGAATGGGCACAAAACGCCCACGGAACCGAGTTCTACTTCACCTACGACGCCCTCCAGCGCCCCGTGCTGACCACCCGCGCCGGCCACGGCGCCCAGCCCGACCTCTTCACCGAGACCGCCTACGACGCGGCCGGACGCACCACGTTCCGCCGCACCTCTTCCGGCGGCCTCTCCCAAACCGCCACCAACGCCTACGACCTCG
>CAYVJM010000316.1:0-2831 GCA_964451695.1 uncultured Lentisphaerales bacterium
TTTCAATGTCAGGGCAGATCATCATCAAGACGGCGGACGAGTTGGCGACGATGCGGGAGGCGGGCCGAAAGGCCGCGCAGGTGCTGCGCATGGTCTGCGAGGCCGTCCGCCCGGGCATCTCCACGCGGGAGCTCGACGACCTCGCGCGCGACGCCATGGCCGCCCTGGGCGTCCGCAGCGCCTTCCTGGGTTACATGGGGTATCCGGCGCAGACGTGCATCTCGATCAACGAAACGGTCATCCACGGAATTCCCGGTGACCGGAAAGTCCAAGACGGCGACGTCGTCAGCGTCGACGTCGGCGTGTGGCACGATGGTTTCGTCGGGGACAACGCGAAGACCGTGGCTGTCAACGTCAGCGATCCCGCCGTGCTCGCCCTGCTGGCCAACACGGAGTTGGCGCTGGCCGAGGCCGTGGCCGCGGCGAAGCCCGGTGCCCGGCTCGGCGACGTGTCTCACGCCGTCGAGCGCGTCGCCAATCGCGCCGGCATTTCGGTCGTGCGCGAGTTCGTGGGTCACGGCTGCGGGCGCAGCATGCACGAAGCGCCGCAGATCCCGAACTTCGGCCAGTCGGGCCGCGGCCCCTTGCTCAAGCCGGGCATGGTGCTGTGCATCGAGCCGATGCTCAATCTGGGGTCGCGGCACATCCGCACCCTCGACGACGGCTGGACCGTCGTGACCTGCGACGGGAAGCCGTCCGCGCATTTCGAACACATGATCGCCATCGTTCCGGGCGGCGCCGAGATTCTGACGCCGCGCGACGCTGGCGGTTAAGGGGGGGGGCGACGACATGAGAAGACGGTTTTACGTGGGGTCGAACAGCGGCGAGGCCGGTGCGGGGCTGCGCGTCTTCGAACTCGACATGGCGCGCGGCGCGATCCGCCAGATCGGCCAGGTGGACGACGCGGTGAATCCGATCTTTCTCGCTGCGTCGGCGGACGGCAAGTTCCTCTACGCCGCCCAGCAGGTTGCGCCCGATCCGTTCGGGTGGACCGGCGGGATCGCGGTCTACGCGGTCAAGGGCGCCCATCTTGAAAAGCTCGCCGAGCGCGCCTGCGCGCCGACGGTGCCCTGCCACCTGTCGCTGTCCCACGGGGGGCGTCTGCTCGTGTGGGCCGAATACCGCCAGGCCTGGACGGGCGCGTTCGAGGTAGGCGCCGACGGCATGCTCGCGGAGTCGGGCGTGCGCATTCAGCACACGGGGCGCGGCCCGAACCCCGCCCGCCAGGAGTCGGCGCACTGCCATTGCGCGGTGACGACGCCGGACGACGGGCGCATCTGCGTCTGCGATCTCGGGATCGACCAGGTGGTGGTCTACGACGCCGACGTGTCGCGCGGGACGATGGTCCGGGTCGATGGCGCGGGCTTCAAGACGGCGCCCGGCGCGGGTCCCCGGCATCTCGTCTTCCATTCCGCCGCGGACTTCGCCTTCCTCGTCAACGAACTCGACAGCACGGTCGTCTCGCTGCGCCATGCGGGCGGTGGCGCGCTGGAGGCAGTCGGCACCTACGCGATGCTGCCGGGCGGTTTCACGGGCGAGAGCAAGGCGGCGGCGATCAAGATTTCGCCGGACGGGCGCTGGGTGCTGGCCTCCAACCGCGGCCACGACAGCGTGGCGGCGTTCTGGGTCGACGCCGAGACGGGGCGGCTCGAACGCCGCGCGATCAGCAAGCTCGGCGGCGTCTTCCCGCGCGACTTCGCGTTCTCGCCGGACGGCGCGTTCATCGTCGCCGGGCACAAGCTCTCCAACGAGGTGGCCGTCTACGCCTTCGACGGCGCGACGGGCGAAATGAAGCAGGTGGGCAACACGATTTCGATGGTCAAGCCCCTCTGCTTCGTGTTCGCGACGTGATCGGACCGGTCGCCGCGGGACGCCGATGTCCGCAAACGCATATGTCGGGCCACAAGCGGCTTGACTGCGACAATGGGAAACTCTACCATGGGGGCATCTGGCGGAGCTTTGATTGCGACAGGGCATGAGCCGGCACCAACCCCTGCTCCCCAGTTCCCCATGATCGTCCTCGGCATTGAAATCTCCTGCGATGAAACGCCCGCCGCCGTCGTGCGCGCCGGCCTCGCCGCCGTCCTGCTCCTGATCCTGCTCCCGTTCGCCCAGGCGCGCGTTTCGATGCGGATCGCGGGCAGCGCCCCGGTGATTCTCGAGGCGGCCGGGGGCTCTTCCGTTCATGCGGCCGACTACTCCGTGAACGGCATCGACGCGCACGTCGCGGTTTTCGCGTTCAAGGACGCGTCGTCCGACCTCGCGGCGTCCCTCTTGCGTCGTCTCGGCGTCGAGACCAACGTCGCGGCGTCCGCGCCGATGGCCCGGCTGCCCGCGCGGTACGGCCGCGCGTGGATCGCCGTCCTGCCGGGGATGGGCGGGGGCGCCGCCTCCGCCGTCCTCGTCGAGGCGGCGGGCGATCTTGCGCAGGGGCGTCCGCAATGGGCGTTTGGCGACATTCCGCAACCGCCCGGTTTCTCGCTGGAGTTCTCGGCCACCTCTCGCGCGACGGATCTCTCCGTGTGCGTCGGGCGGCACGATTTGCAGGCCGGCGCGGCGGTGCAAGTCGCGGCCGATCTGCTTGCGCGCTCCGGCTGGGCCGCCGCCACTCCGGCGGCGGGCAAGGTCTCCGCCGCGCTCTTCGCGCGCGGCGACGACGTGGCCCTCGTCTGCGCCATCCCCCGCGAGCGCGGCAGCGCCCTGCTGATCATGAAGCGCAGCCGCTGAGACAAAAAAACGCTTGTGCCGAGTTGCGTTTTGCCGTAGCCTATTTCGTTGCAACGGCGGCATGTCGGCTGTCCGGGGCGAGGTTTTCCAAGGACTTCCAGGAC
>CAYVJM010000317.1:0-2822 GCA_964451695.1 uncultured Lentisphaerales bacterium
CCGCCCGCGGGGACTTCGACGCCGAGCGTCGCCCAGATCTGCTGCTTCTCGCTGCCGTGGGGATAGAACGTTTTGAGGACGGCCACGGCGACATCGTCGTCGCAATGGATTTTCGAAAAGGCCTCGATGGCGTCCGGTTTGTTCTCCTCGATGCAGATCCAGACCTTCTTCGCGCCGAGGATCTTGCGGAGGATGCGAACGCCCTCCCAGATGTCGGCCGTGCGGTCGAGCATCATCCGGTGGTCGGAAGTCAGATAGGGTTCGCACTCCGCGCCGTTGATGATGAGCGTGTGGACGGCCTTGCCCGGCGGCGGGTTGACCTTGACGTGCGTCGGAAAGCCGGCGCCGCCCATGCCGACGATGCCGGCCTCGGCGATGCGGTCGATCAGTTCCTTGGCGTCGCGCTTCTCCCAGTCCGGCAGGGGCTGGATGAGGTCAGAGCTCACGTCGAGGCCGTCGGCTTCGATGACGCAGTGCTGAACGAGGCGGCCGACGGCGGCGGGCAGCATCTCGAAGCCCTTGACGACGCCGGAAGTCGGCGCGTGGACGGCGGCGGAGATGAAGCCGGAGGCGGTGGCGAGAAGGTCGCCGCGCTTCACCTGCGCGCCGACTTCGACGACCGCCTTGGCCGGTGCGCCGAGGTGCTGGACGAGCGGCACCTTGAGGATGGCGGGGACGGGCAGCGTGACGAGGGACGCCTTCGAGGAGAGTTCCTTCCTCTCGGGCGGGTGGACGCCGCCGCCGAACATGCGGGTGGACTTGACGATCTTCATGGTTGTCGGATCGGCCTCAGGGGAGTTTGACAATGTTCTTGGGCGGGCAACGCGCGACGATGGCTTCGTTCACGACGGGCGGCTTCGTGTAGTCGACGCGGGCCAGCGCGCCGTCCATGCGCATGGAGACGCCGCCCTCGGCCTTGACGCAGAGGCCGCAGCCGATGCAGCCGGTCGAGCAGATCTTGCGGACGACGGCGCCCTTCTCGGGCGAATTGCAGCGCACGTGGATGCGATGCTTGGCGGGCACCATGACGATCAGGTTGCGGGGGCACTTCGCCACGCACTGGCCGCAGCCCGTGCAACGCACGGGATCGACGATGGCGAGGCCGTTGCGGATGACAATCGCGCCAAAATTGCAGGCGCGCGCGCAACTTCCAAAGCCCAGACAGCCGTATTGGCATTCCTTCCAGCCGCCGGCTACGATCTGCGAGGCCGCGCAGTCGGTCACGCCGTTGTAGACGCTGCGACGAAGCGCCGCGGCGCGATCGCCCGCGCAGCGGACGAATGCCATGATCGGCTCCGGCGCCTCGGCCGCGATCCCGAGCAAACGCCCGATCGCAGCGACGCTCGCCGCGCCGCCGGGTCCGCACTTGTTGATCGGCGCGCCCTCCTCGACAATCGCCAGCGCGTAGCCCGCGCAGCCGGCGTAGCCGCAGCCGCCGCAGTTCGCGCCCGGCAGCGCCATCGCCACTTCGACAACCTTCGGGTTCTCCTTGACCTCGAACTTCTTCGCGATAATGGCCAGGGCGACGCCGCAGACGAGGCCAATCAAGGTAATGACAAGCGTGGTGATCCAAATTGCGCTCATGGTGGGTACCGGCTCCTGAAAGAGGTTAGACGAGGCCGCTGAAGCCCATGAAGGCCAGCGAGAGGAGTCCGGCCGTGACGAGCGCGATCGCGATGCCGCGGAAGGCCTTCGGGGGATAGGCGTGGTCGAGGCGCTCGCGGATGCCGGCGAAGATCAGCAGGGCCATGGAGAAGCCGACGGCGGCGGAGAAGCTGAAGAGCACGGAGGTCGCCAGGTCGCTCCCGTCGCGCGCGTTCATCACCGCCACGCCCAGAACGGCGCAGTTCGTCGTGATGAGCGGCAGGTAGATGCCCAGCGCCGCGTGCAGGGGCGGAACGAAGCGCTTCATGAGGATGTCGAGCAACTGGACGAAGGCCGCGATCACCAGGATGAAGGCGATCGTCTGCATGTAGTCCATGCCCAGGGGTTCGAGAATCAGGTGCTGAACCGCCCACGTCACGGCCGCGGCGGCCGACATCACGAAGATGACCGCACCGGACATGCCCAGCGCGGTCTTGATCTTGCGCGAGACGCCCAGGAATGGGCAGATGCCGAGGAAGCGCGAAAGGACGAAGTTGTTGACGAACACCGCGCCGATAACCAGCAGGACGTATTCCATGTTGACTCCGTTGAAAACGCCGTAATAGTTTAGCTCGAACAAAAAGGAAAAGCAAACCCGAAACCCGGGGACCCAAAACCACACCCAAAGCCAACCAAGGGTTTCTTGATTTACCCTGGCGATTTTGCTTTAATTCCCTTCTGTCTTTCCACCCCGAAACCCCGAGACCGACACCCATGTTTACCGAGCTTCCCGAATGGCGGCAAGCCGCCGCCGACTTCAAACAAGACCGCAACACCACGCTTCGCGAGACATTCCGGGCCGACCCCGGCCGCGCCAAGGCGATGTCCGTCGAAGCCGCAGGCTTGTTCCTCGACTATTCCAAGAACCTGGTCTCGAAGAAGACGATGGAGGACCTTTTCGCCGTCGCCCGGGCCTGCGGCCTCAAGGAGCAAATCGCGGCGATGTTCGCCGGGGAGCGCATCAACGCCACCGAGAACCGCCCCGTCCTCCACACGGCGCTTCGCAACCGCGCCAACACGCCCGTGCTTGTGGACGGCAAGGACGTCATGCCCGAGGTCAACCGCGTCCTCAAGCGCATGGCCGCATTCGCCCGCCAGATCCGCTCCGGGAGCTGGAAGGGGTACACCGGCAAGCCCATCCGCAACATCGTCAACATCGGCATCGGCGGCTCGGACCT
>CAYVJM010000318.1:0-2818 GCA_964451695.1 uncultured Lentisphaerales bacterium
CCCGAGTTAAATCGTAGGTTGAAGAATTTCGGCAGTCCGCGTGCGGGGGCAGCAAGCTCGCTTTGACGGGGCCAATTCTAGCATACCCCGACCTCGGAGTCAATCACCCTCGGCGATCTTCGCGGCACCCAGGGCGGCAGACAGCCCCGGCACAATTTTCGCCTCGGCGCCGAGCCGGTCCGCAAGCATCTGCCGCCAGGGGGCGGACGAAGCCCCGCCACCGGCGAGCAGCAGACGGCGCGGCCGATCCGCTGGCGCCCCCAGCCTCTCGACACCCCGGGCGAGCCGTTCGACGAGCGTCTCGAACACCGCGCGCGCCGCATCGGCGATCGTCGCGCCCGGCGCGTCGAGGCCGATCCACCGCCCCTGGGCCGTGGGCTCCTCGACGACAAACCGCACGCCGTAGCAGCCTGCCGGCGCCTGCGCCGCGGCGGCGTCGAATGCCTGGACGTCGACCAGCCCCGGCAGCGCGGCGCGGGCCCAGGCGACGGTGCCCGAGCCGCAGGAGTCCGCGAACAGCCGGTACCACCGCCCGCCGGGATAGGGACCGCGGATCATGCCATCGACCGCTTCGGGCATCGTCGGCATGCAGGCATAGGCGACCTGCGCCGTGCCCAGGCTGATGAACACGGACTGCGAGTCGTGGATCCCGGCCGCGTACGCGCCGGCGGTCTGATCGTTGCCGGCCAGGAAGACGGGCACCCCAGCAGGGAGACCGAACGCGGCGGCGGCGGACGTCGTCGCGCCCGCCTGCGCACCCAAGGCGCAGTGGGCGGGAAGGTTCGCCGCGGCAAGGCCGCAGCAGGCCAGCGCATCCGGCCACCAGCCGCCCAACTCCAGGGAGTACAGCCCGCTCATGGCGGCGAGGTTGGCATCCACGACGGCCAGCCCGGTGGCCCGTTCCACGAACCAGGTCGGAAGCCAGCGGAGGGCATCGCCGGGTTCCACGGCATGTCGACCCGATTCGCGCTGCAACTGCGCCACCTTGGCGACGGTCAGGGCGGGCGAGCACCGGGGGAAGCTGGTGTGCCGACCGAAATCCGGCAGGTCCAGCGCCGGCGACTCGGCCCCGATCCGGGAATCCCGCCAGGAGAGGAACGGACGCTTCGCCGCGCCGGAAGGCGCGCGCACGGTGAAGGTCTGCGCCTGGCTGGTGATCCCGATGGCCGCGAGCCGCCGGCAGGAGACCCCGG
Source organism: uncultured Lentisphaerales bacterium (assembly GCA_964451695.1). Taxonomy (GTDB): domain Bacteria; phylum Verrucomicrobiota; class Kiritimatiellia; order RFP12; family UBA3636; genus JAAZAI01. The sequence goes on from CAYVJM010000318.1 coordinate 1,194, forward strand.
CGCCGGACAGGGCGTCCCGAACGGCCCGGGCCAGGGCGGACTCCGCCTCGTCGACGGGGATTTCCTCCATGCGCCCCGATCCGGCCGCCAGATAGGGAACGGTCGCGGCGCCCGACCCGAGTCGGGCACCGCCGGCCCCGACGAGTTCGACTTTGAAAAACGTAGATCCTAAATCAATGCCCAGAAACATGATGCCTCCTAATGCCTGTTCTCCAGTTATACGTTGACGACGCGCTCGGCGTCAAGCCTGTTTGCGTCGGCGCGGGTACTCGGCGCGAGTACTCGACCAAGTCCAAGATTGACTTGCGCACTCCGCATGATCTATCCTTGCGCCCCACTGGCAGGATCCCTTTCTCTGAACCTTGCGATGCCATGAAAACCCGCTTTTCCTCCTCGCTCTTCACGCGCTGGCCCGACCCCGTTTCCGGCGTCGAAAGCTACATCCTGACCACGCGAGTCGCGCCCGTCCAACAGTCGTTCTACTATGTCACCCCGAGTCTGACGCTTGACGGACGCTATCTCTGGATTCGCTGCGCGTTCCCACCGGGACGGCATCACATCCTCGCCGTCGCCGACCTCGACGCCGGCACGATTCGTCTTGTCCCCGAGGCCCAGCCTGACGGCGGCCCCTACGTCGACGTGCGAACGGGCGAGGTGTATTGGACATGCGGCCTCGAACTGTGGCGGCGCGGCCCGCGCGAGGCGGACAAGCCTGAACGTCTCAACGTTTTCCCTGCGGAACTGGCGGCGCAGCGCAAGCCTGGATCGCTGGCGACTCATTTGACGCTCTCGGCCGATGGCAAGGCGTTCGCCGCCGACGCGCGCTTTCCGCGCGAGTGGATGATCGGGGAGCTTCCCCTCGACGGCTCCCCCTTCCGCCTGTGGCAGCGTTTCGACCACTGCCACAACCACGCCCAGTTCAACCCCGTCGACCCCGATCTCATCCTCCTGCCGCAAGACCACTGGCGGGACGACGTCACCGGGCTCGAAGGCCACGCGCAGGACCGTCTCTGGGGCATCCGGCGAGGAGAATCGGCCCGACAGATCCTCCCGGACGATCCCCTGCCCTCTGCCAACCGGGGCCACGAGTGGTGGGACGCCGACGGCGAGCACATCTGGTTCATCGACTACACCGAAGGCCCGAAGCAAGGGACCAAGAAGGTCGACCTGCGCACCGGCAAGGTCGAAACGGTCTGGCCGCACGGGCATTCACACTCGCATTGCGACCGCTCCGGACGCCTGCTCGTGGGCGACATCGTCTCCTGGCCGGCGGACGCCTGGCAGGTGGCCTTCTTCAATGCCGACACCGGGCGCGAAGTGTCGATCGTCACGCAACTGCCGCCTTGCGACATGCGATCGAGGTACCACATCCATCCGCATCCGCAATTCTGCTGTGGCGACCGCTACGTCTGCTACACGACCAACGTCCTCGGCTCGGTCGACATCGCCTTCGTCCCCGTCGACCGGCTTCTCGCGGCGACTTCGGCATAGACCTTCGCGCATCCATCGACATGCCCTGGGGACGCCATCCCAACCCCAGCGACCGACCGAGTCCTCAGCCGTAATGCCTCAGTTTCTGGGGTTGCGGAGCGCGTGGCTTTTCCTGCGCGTGCTGCCTATCTGAA
>CAYVJM010000319.1:0-2800 GCA_964451695.1 uncultured Lentisphaerales bacterium
CGCGCGGTCATCAGCACGAAGACGGAGAAGGCGCCGACGTCCAGCAGGATCTGCATGCCGGCCGGGAAGCCAAAGCGGACGAGCTGGCGCATGATCTCGCGCCGGAAGGCGAACGCGCGGCGCAGGCCGAGCGTGCGGACCGGCGCGGAGCGCAACATCGCCGCGAAGAGGATCGCCGTCGTCAGTGCGCTCGACACGCACGTCGCGACCGCCGCGCCCCGCAGCCCCATTTCGGGAGAGCCGAAACGGCCGAAGATCATCGCGTAGTCGAGCACCACGTTGGCCACGCAACCGACGATGTTGGCGGCGGTGGCGAGGCGGACCTTGCCGCGGCCCGTGAAGTAGCCCGCGAGCGTCCAGTTGAAGCCCATCGGCAGCGCGCCGTAGATCATCCATCGGAAGTACACGATCTCCTGCGCGACGAGGTCGGGCGCGTGGCCGAACCAGGCGAACATGCGCGACCCCAGCGGGATCGTCAGCAGCAGCGCGGGCGTGCAGAGCAGCATGAAGATCAGGCCCTGCGCGGCCGCGTGGACGCCGTTGGCCTCGTCCTTCGCGCCGTGGTACTGGGCGACGAACGTGGAGGAGTAGCCCGCGATGGCCGTGAAGAGGCAGACGAGCGTGAAGGAGAGCAGGCCGGCGGGCATGGCGGCCTGGATGGCCAGATCCGAATACCAGGCGAGGAAGAGCCGGTCGCAGAACTGCATCACGGTGAAGGCGGAGTTGCCGATCACCATGGGCAGCGCGATCGCCAGGACTTCGCGCAGGCCACCGGGGGGATTCGTCGATTTCATGGGTGTCCAGGGTTCGGGATTCAGGGTTCAGGGAAATTACGAATTGCAAATTCCGAGTTACGTTGTCGCGAGCTTTGTCTTGAGCTTTGTCGAAAACGGATTGAGCCGGAATCGATCAAGCGCTTCTGAGTCTATTCGGGGACGTAATCATGTCCGAAGCCGCAGTCGGCTTTCTTACCTCCCGCAAGTCGAGGGCGTCGGAAAACGTTCGAGACAATTTCCAGGCGGCAAGGCGGGTGCTTCCGGATGAAAAGTCTCATCATCGTTTCAGCCCGAATCCCTCCGCGCGGCGGGACGCCGCGCCCGCTGCTGAAGGTTGATGGACCGTTCAGATCAAATCGCCAGATCTAATGGGAGATCGGCAATGTCGCGAAGGCGCTTTCCATCGACCATGATTCGAAGCGCTTCCTTGGAATCATCATTCGACTCCTGTTCGACCGCAGCCTGCAATTCAGGAAGGGCAAAATGATAGACACAGTCGATCTCTCCCGTTCCCATCGCCAGAGAAGCCAGCCTGCTTGGCAAAGGCTCCGCTGTCACCACGACAATGTGCGGCACGTTCCCCTTGCGGTTTTTTATGAGATTCAGGGCTTCAGACCGCGCGTTTTGCGCATGATCGCTCCTAAGCGTATATTTGCATGAAACACTGGCATGGAGAATGTCGAGTTTCGAATTGTTTCGTCTCATCGGCGTCAACGCAGCCGTGGCACCGTCAACGAGACATTGAGCTTGGTTGATGAATTCATCCGGCTCAGGTTGTCGTAGAATAACGACATCGGGACAGATCAGATAATCCAGACCCAGCGTCGAAGCCAACACCGAGTTGTTTTCGCAGAGGATGGCAAGATCCTTCAAGTGACAATACTGGTCGCATAGCGCGATCCCATCCGCCTTTCGGCCCATGCGCATGATACGCCATTTCCCCGGTCGCAAATGGCTCAAAGACGGGAAGGTGGCGTTCAAAAAATCACAACATGCCTTCTCAAAACCATCGCCTGCGGTTTGTCCCGGCTGCTTGGCCTCCTCGCGCATGTGACCGATCGAGGCGAGAATGCTCGATGCTATCCTAATGGATGTCTGATTGGACGAGTCCGCGATTGACGGAACGCCATTTTTGATTGTGATGACAGTTTCAAGCAAGCTTCTGTGGAAAGCCTTCCGAGCAACTTGAAAGTGGGCTTTTGAATTCTCCATAATTCTTTCCTCTCGGATTCACTCCGGCTTATCGCCTCGTTTGACCGACCGATTCTTCCGCCCCCTCTCGAGCAACCGGAGCTGCACAGGCTCCTGACTGGCGGCTGCCGGATATTTTTTCTTTTTCAGAGCATCGACAATGGCCCCGCCAACGGCTTTCGCAACAAGAGGAGGAAATGCGTTTAGCACAGGCCATTCCGGTCGATTCAATCTGAGCGTCTCGCAGCAGGCAGCATCGATTTCGACTGCGCCAATGCAATCAAACCCGGCCATTTCCAAGCCAAGGGCCTGTCCTCCGCCCCCAGTACAACATTCGATTACCGTCAATGGCATGGAATACGGCCTCCAAACTGAAAATCACACCCTGGCTGTAGACCGCGTTGCGACCGCTCAGGACTAGTGCCGGAACGAGCGCTGGCCGGTGAAGACCATGGCGACGCCGGCATCGTTGCAACAGTCGATGACGTCCCAGTCGCGCAGGGATCCGCCGGGCTGGACAATCGCTGAAATCCCCTCGCGGATGCCGACTTCGGCGCCATCGCGGAACGGGAAGAAGGCGTCCGAGACCATGCTGCATCCCGGCAGGCCGCCACGCTTCGCCTTGACCTCCTCGTCGATCGCCGCGGCGTAGCGCCGCCCGTCGTCGCCGAACTTCATCGCGAGGTCGTTGTAGGGCGTCTGGTGGCGGTCCCACGCAATCAGGTCCGCGAGCTTGCGGTACGCCTTGTCGCGCGCGATCTCGGCGACGCCCACGCGATCCTGCTCGCCGGTGCCGATGCCGACCGTGACGCCGTCCTTGACGTAGAGCACGG
>CAYVJM010000320.1:0-2798 GCA_964451695.1 uncultured Lentisphaerales bacterium
CACGGCCTCGGATCCCGACGGCTCGGTGGCGAGCGTGGCGTTCTACGGGGACGGCGCGTTGCTGGGAAGCGATGCCAGCTCCCCGTACAGCCAAGCCTGGGCGGCCCCCTCGGCCGGCGGGCATCAGCTCTTCGCCGTGGCGGTCGATAACGACGGCTTTATCTCGACCTCGGCCGTCATCGCCGTGACGGCCTCGGCCTCGGTCGGCTTCACGGCCTACAACGACTGCTCGTCAAGCGCCAACACCCCGGCCAACACGACTCAGTGGCGGACGGACAGCACGGCTACGGGCCTCCTCCGCGACTTCGACACGGGCGGCACGCTGCCCGTGACGCTCGCGCTGGCCGCGGCGAACGTCAGCTACAACGTGACCGGCGGGTTCGCGCCCGCGGGGAGCGACTGCTATAACGTGTTTAGCGGCAAGGTGCCGTTCGACGACAGCATCGCCTACAAGGACGGCGCCGGAGCCTGGTGGGCGACCGCGACCTTCACCGGCCTCGATCCGGCGAAGGAGTACGAGTTCGTCACCTCGGCCAACCGCAACGGGAGCACGTACACGGGCCGCTTCACGAAGTTCACCATCTCCGGAGTCGACGCCTGCCTTCAGGCTTCCACGCCGGGGGTCGATGTGGTCTCGAACGCATGCGTCCGCTTCTGCACCGGCTACAACACCGTCAACGGCTACGTGGCGCGCTGGAAGCGAATCCGCTGCGGCGCCGACGGCACCTTCGTCGTTCGCGCGGAGGACGGCGCCGGCGCCGAGCCCGGCAAGAGCTATGCCTTCGACGGCATCATGCTGCGCGAGACCGCGATCATGCCCTCTTCGGTTTTCCCGGGCACTCGCGTCGTGGTGGAATAGCATCGGCGAGTACAAGCCCGACGCCTGCAAGACGCTGCGCGCGGAATACGCCGCGATCTTCCAGAAGGCCGGCGCCGCGCCGGAACGCCTTGACATCAACTTCTGCGCACAGACCGGCCAGAACTGGGGCTGGAACGCCACGATGATCCCGGAATCAACTTAAGACTTTCCCGCCTCCCCGTACCAGCCGATGATCTGGAGGCGGGGGAGCTCGTAGGAGAGCTGGCAGATCGCGGACATCGCCACGGAATCGAGGCCGGGGGCGAGGATGTCCACGAAGAACGCATACTCCCAGGGTTTGTCGGCGACGGGCTGCGAGGAGATGGCGGCGAGGTTGAGCCCGCGATCGGAGAGCACTTCGAGGGCGCTGGAGAGCGCGCCGATGCGGTGGGGCAGGTGCATGATGATGCCGAGGCGCGAGGCGTCCGGCGTCACGACGAGTTGCCGGGTGACGGCGATGAAGCGCGTCTTGTTGCAGGCGGTGTCGCAGATCGTTTCGGGCAGGGCGGTCAGGCCGTTGACCGCGGCCGCCTCCTCCGAGCAGATCGCGGCGACGGACTTGTCCGCGCGGCGCGCGACTTCCTGAGGGGCGTAGGCGGTGTTCTCGACAGGGACGGTGCGCCAAGCGCGGTCGCGGATCGCCGCGGAGCATTGCGCAAGCGCCTGCGGATGGCTCAGCACGGTCTTGACATCGGCGATCGTCGTGCCAGGCAGGACGGCCAGCCGGTGCACCACGGAAAGATCGATGTAGCGCGCGATGTAGAGGTGCTGCTGGAGGAGGCGGTAAACCGTCTCCACCGGGCCTCCGGACGTGTTGGCCATGGGCAGGACCACGGCGTCCATCGCGCCTTCCATGACCTGCGCGCACGCCTCCGCGAAGGACCAGGACGGAACGCGCTCCGCGTTCGGGAAGAGCGCCTTGGCGGCCTGTTCGGAATACGATCCGGCTGCGCCGCCGAACGACACCTTGTGGATGAAACCCAGCGAGCCGTCGGCGCGCGCCGGGAGCGCGGCCGTGGCGGTCTGATGGCGGAGCTGAGGCAGCAGCAGCTCGTACTGGCGTTCGCGCGAAAGGCGCATCACGGTGCGCATCAGCGACTCGGCCGCGCTGGCCAGCCCCGGAGCCGCCATTGCGCGCGCCTGCTCGCTGACCTTCGCCTCGCGGCCCGCATCGTAGACGAGCGAGCCCGAGACGGCCTTCTCGGCGGCCACTTGCTCCGCGACCTGCATCCGGCGGTTGAAAAGCTGCACGAGCTGCCGGTCGATCTCCGTAATCGAAATGCGCAACGCGGCGAGACCGGTCGCCGCGGGCTTCGGCTTCGCCGCGCCGGCCTTCGCGGACAGATGTTCTTTCACGAGGCGCTCGAGTCCGACGAGGTAGCTGTCGAGCCCCAGTCCGCAGACCTGCCCGACGCAGGCGGGCTGGATGACCGAAATGGCCCGGAAGGGCTCGCGGCGGTGGATGTCCGAAATGTGGACCTCCATCGCGGGGATCTTCGCGAGCGCCAGCGCGTCGAGCAGCGCATAGCTCGTGTGCGTGTAGGCGCCGGCGTTGACGACGATGCCGTCCACCGCGCCGATCGCGCCGTGGATGACTTCGATGAGCGCGCCTTCGTGGTTCGACTGGAAGCAGCGCGCCTCGACGCCGAGCGTCTTCGCCTTTGCGGTGAACGCCGCTTCGACTTCCTTCAAGGTGAACGTGCCGTACTGCGACGGGTCGCGACGCCCGAGCATGTCGAGATTCGGACCGTTGATCAGCAGGACGGTCTTCTTCGCGATCTTCTTCGCGGGCTTCCGGGGGGCTTTCGGCGGGGTCTTTTTCTTCTGCATGGCTGTTGCGGCGCCGGGGCGGCCCGGCGGCCGTTCCTAGGAGGCCGCAGGCGCGGCGCCGTCGAGCAGGCGGTCGAGGAGGACGAGCGCCATCGCGCTTTCCACGACG
>CAYVJM010000321.1:0-2758 GCA_964451695.1 uncultured Lentisphaerales bacterium
AGCGCGCCATGTATCTGGCGAAGATGCCGCAACCCCGAAGACTGACCGATTACCGTCGGCGGCTTCGTCAGCGGCCCGGCAATCGCCGCCCATCGTTCCGCCGAGTTACTCGGCCAGTTTCCGCCAGGTCGGGGGCATGTTCTTCTCGACTTCGATGCCTTTGAAACGCCGTCCGGCTCCGATGCGGGCGTTCCGGGCCCAGAGCGCCATCCCGCGAAGCCCCTCGTCCAAGGAGACGTTGCGGATCAGGTCGCCGAAGCGCGCCTTGACCTTCTCATGCGTCGAATAGGCGGACAGGACCTCGTTGCGGGCCTCGGCATGGAGGATGCGGGGACGTTCCTGCCCCATGGCGGCGGCGACGCGGTGGGCGAGATCGAGCACGCTGCGAGGTTCATCCGACCCGATGTTGTAGACCTGGTTCCAAGTCGCGGGACGCTCGATGCAAGCGGCGATGACCGGCGCGACGTCGTCGATATGGGTGAAGGCGCGCGTCTGGCTTCCATCGCCGAAGATCGTCATGGGCTCCCCGCGGAGGATCTGCCGCATGAAGATTCCGATGACGTTGCGGTAGGGGTCGCCGATGTTCTGCCGCTCCCCGTAGACGTTGTGCGGCCGGAACACGACGTGGTTGAGACCGAACACCTCCAGGGATTCCCGCAGATCCTGCTCGACCGCGTATTTGGCGATGCCATACGGGTCTTCCGGTTGCGGCACCATGTCTTCGCTCATGGGCACCTGGTTCCGGCCGTAGACCGCGATGGAGGACGTGAAGACGAAGCACTTCACCGTTCCGGCGTTCACGGCGGCGTTGATCAGGTTGACGCTCCCGATGAGGTTGTTGGTGTAGTTGAACCGCTTGATGAAGTGGCTGAGCCCCTCCGCCGCATAGGCCGCAAGGTGGAACACGTACGCGAATTCGCGCGCCTTGAACAACCGGTCCACCCGGGCGGAATCGACGACGGAGCCCTCGACGAACTCGCATCCGCCCGGAAGATTTTCGCGAAACCCGCCTGAGAGGTCGTCCAGAACCACGACATCGTGTCCGGCCAGGAGAAGGCGTTGGGCGACGTGGGAACCGATGAATCCGGCTCCGCCGGTGACAAGAACTTGACTCATGAGACGCTCCATTTCCTCGTCGAGGGCAGATGGCGGGACGCTCGGCGCCGATCGGATGGGAAAGGCCCGGAAGCGGATCGAAGATGAAATCGTGTTGCCGCCCGATGGAAAAGAGAATACTATACTCCACGGAATCTATCGACAGGAAAATTGCATGACACCCCAGCAAGTTCTCGACGACTGGCAGCATCGCGCGGTCGAGGCGATGTCCGGATCTCCCGTCGGGCCTCCCTCGGTTCCGGGCGTGACGGCGCTGGCCTACTTCTTCTGGGACGACGACCGCATCCACTCCCGCTTTTTCACGATCGAATGCGCATTCCTGGCCACCCGGAAATGGTGCGGCGCCCTGCCGTGCATCCTCGTGGTGAACAGGACGACGCCCCGGATCGTGGCCTTCTGCGAGGCCAACCAGATCGCCATTCAGATCGACCCGACCCTCACCGGCGGGGTGCCCCGGATGAACATCGACTGCGTCGAGACGCTCCATTCGCGTTTTCAAACCGACCAAGTCCTCCTGATCCAATCCGATGGCTTCCCCCTGCGCGAAGGCCTTTCGGAGTTCGCCGGTCGCTACGACTACCTCGGACCGCCCTGGGGACCGCCGTCCTGGTACACCCGGCTGGTCTTTCCCCATTCGCGCTTCAGCGTGGGGAACGGAGGATTCTCCCTTCGCTCCAAGCGGATCTGCGAAATGTCCTCCCACTATTATCGCAAGGTCTTCCGACTGCTGCCATACGGCTATTGGCTGGCCGACGACGTCTACTACGCGAAGACGATGCCACGTTTCGTCCCCGCATGCAGGAAGACCCTGAAGTACGCCCCGCCGGATGTCGCGGGGAGGTTCGCCTTCGAATCCAACCGCTCGTACAATCCCCCGGAGGGCACCCTGCCGTTCGGCTTCCACTCCGCCATCGGCTTCCGGGAATTGCTGAAGGACTTCGGCCCGCAAATCGCAGACCCGGCCTCCCTGGACCGCCAGGCGGCTGACGCGAACTCCGGCGCGAACTGAGGTTCAGCCCTGGCGACAGGATTCGACAGTCATCGGCGCATTATCGAATCCGGTGATTGACTGCGCACCTCCCCTTCTTGTTCTTCTCGCCCTTCTGTTGAGATCAGGCGAAACTGGAAACTGGAAACTGGGCGCCCCGCGCCCCAAACTCCCGCACTCACGCAATCCCCCGGCGTCCGCCACCGGGGCTTTCGGACAATGGGATGCGCCATTTCCACGGGGCGTAGAGGCGCCGCTGCAGGCGCACGGTTTCAGATCAGCCACACGCACGAACAGCCACACCCGCTTCGCAATCCCCGGGGACTGACGATTACACCCCGGCGACAATAGCCAGTTGCCGAAACAGCGCGGAATCGGGTATAGTAGGCACCCATGAACGCCCCTTCCGCCGCACAGGCACAAGCCCCCCTTCCCCTCATCGAAGACTTGCTCACCGACTGGCTCCGCGACCGCTTCGCCAAAACTTTCCCCGCGTGCCCCGAAGCGGCGGCCGCCGGCCGCGTCCTGCCCGCTGCGAATCCCGAGTTCGGCGACTTCCAGTGCAACGACGCCATGGGCCTGGCCAAGGCGCTGCGGATGCCACCCCGCGCAATCGCCGAGAAGGTCGTCGCCGGCGCCGCCCTGCCCGGCGTC
>CAYVJM010000322.1:0-2752 GCA_964451695.1 uncultured Lentisphaerales bacterium
TCAGCCACGGCATCGACATGCGCACCGGCATGGACAACCAGAAGCTCGCGGTCGAGACGGGCCACTTCCCGCTGTACCGGTTCAACCCGGACGGCGCGGCCCAGGGCAAGAACCCGCTCACGATCGACAGCAAGGCCCCCACGAAGGCGTTCTCGGATCAGGCTGGCGTGGAGAACCGCTTCAAGCAGCTCCAGAAGCTCGCCCCCGAGGCGTCCGCGCACATGGTCGCCGAGGCGGATCGCAAGTTCAAGGCGAAGTACGCGCTGCTCACGAAGATGGCGGCGATGTACGAGCCCGAGAAGGCGTAGTCGCCACCGCGACACGCGATCCCGAAAGGGCGGAGCCAGCCGGCTCCGCCCTTTTTTTCGTCGACAAGGACTTCAATTCGCCTTGCGGCTCGATGCGCATTGCGCTACCATGAACCGGCATCTGCAAATCCACTCGATACGCCATGTCCTTGCACGCCCTCCGCAAATCCGCCAAGGCCCTCTCGCACGAACTTCGCAACGTGCTCAACATGAACCGCGACCGCTTCGCGGCGGACGTGGTCCAGGCCTTCGAAGCCGGAATCGCCGGCCTCGAACGGTTGCGCTGCGCGGGTGCCGCCGACGGCGGCGAGGCCAGTCTTGAGGCCGCTCTTGCTTCCGGCAAGACCCTGCTCGGCGCGCACGCGCCCGTCTGCCGCTCCCCTGCGATGCGGGAGCTGGTCGAGACGCTGGTCGTCGCCTTCGGCGTCGCCATGGCCTTTCGCGCCTTCTTCTTCCAGCCCTTCAAGATCCCGACCGGCTCGATGCAGCCCACGCTCTACGGCATCCACTCCGTCGCCGCCGCCCAGCCGGAAACCGGACCGGGCCTGTTCGACCGCATGCCCCTGAAGCCGCTCAAGTGGCTCCTCACCGGTAGCTGGTACCGCGACGTCGTCGCCCAGGAGGATGGCAAAGTCGTCGTCTACCAGGACGGCATGCGGGCGCCGGGCTACATCCTGCTCTCCGTTGCGGGGCGGCGGTTCAAGGTCCCCCACGACGCCTTCGAGCGCGGCGAACTGAGGGTCCCGAATCCCCAGCCGGCCGGCATGGCGGACAACCCCAACGACAGCCGGCGCACGATCGCTTCGGGCTTCGTCAAGAAGGGGCAGCGCCTCTGGGCGGGCACCATCACATCCGGCGACCAGGTGTTCGTCAACCGCCTCGCCTGGAACTTTGGCCGTCCTCGCCGCGACAACGTGATCGTCTTCGCCACGAGCGAGCCACGGCTCGCGTTCGGCGCGGCGGACGCCCGCGCGATGGCGCACCCCCACTCCAGCGTCGTCAAGATCCCCAGGCTGCCGCTCTACCTCGTCGACACCCCGATCCCCGGCCTCGCGGCCGGCCAGCACTACATCAAGCGCCTCGTCGGCCTGCCCGGCGAAACGGTCTCCGTGCGCCACCCCCACGTCTACATCGACGGCGAGAAGATCGAAGGCCTGCCCGGCATGGACCGCGTCGCCGCGATGCAGCCCTCGGTTCCCGGCGGAACCTCCTATGCGGGCTACCACTGCACGGGCGACGATGTCATGCCCCAGACGGCCGGCTCGCTTCTCCACACGCCGGACCAGTCGCTGACGCTCGGGGACGCCTTCCTGCCGATGGGCGACAACACGCTGAACAGTTGGGATGGCCGCTACTGGGGCGGCGTGCCGCGCACGCAGATGCTGGGGCCCGGCGCCTGCGTCTACTGGCCGCTTTCCCGCCGCTGGGGATTCCTGCGCTAGATCGCAGGCTAGGCCCGAAGCACGCGATCCGTCAACGCCCGTTTGACGGCGGACGTTGACCGCGGCGCGCGGCTGTTCTACACTGGGCCGCTTTTCACATCCTCCTTCCGGCCATGACTGACAAAGACCTTCGGCGCTTCGTTTTCGCCCTGCTCGTATTCAGCCCCTTTCTGGCGCCGCTGGGTGCCGCCGATCTGCCGTCCGGTCCGCTGGACGCCCCTTCGGCGCCTCCGTCCGAGAGCCCGCGGGCGCCGCTCCGCGCCTCGTTCTCCATGGATGTGGCGAGCGCCTATTTCTTCGACAGCGGGTACGTCGTCGACGACGGCCCCGTCGTGCAGCCGGCCTTCGGCGTCTCCGACGGACGCGCCTTCCTACCGCTCAAATTCGCCTTCTGGGGCAACTACGCGCTGGAGCGCGAGGCGCCGATGTCGGACGACAAGGGCTTCACCGAGATCGACTTGTCGGTGGGCACCGAGCATGCCTTCCGCAACGGCGTCGTGCTCTTCGCCGATCTGAAGACGAGCCAGTATCCGGCCATGGAGGGGTGGAGCGGCGTCGACTTCGTCAACGCCAAGCTCCAGCGCCGCTTTGGCCCCGTCCTGCTCGGCGGGCGGATGAAGTACCTGATGAGCGGCGGCTACGCGAACGACGTCCAGCTCATTCCCTTCGGCGAGGTGTCCGCGCCGGTCGTGGCGGATGTCACGGCCGGGCTGCACGCCCAGGCGTGCTACAACTTCAACGAAGGCGCGGCCGCCGATGCGTGGACGGCCTGCACGATCACGGCGCGGCTTTCATGGCGGGCGCTGTCGCTCTACGTCAAGCGCGCGGTGCAGATGGACGACGCGATCTACACGGATCGCCAGCACGCGGTCGAGCGCGTGATCGTCGGCGCGGGCTGGCGCCGGAGCTGGTAGCCGACCCGGCGTCCGCCGCAACTTCGCAACCGCTATTTCGCCGGGAGGCCGATCGTCTGCCCGAGCAGGACCTGCTGGTGGGCGGGGA
>CAYVJM010000323.1:0-2737 GCA_964451695.1 uncultured Lentisphaerales bacterium
GCCTTTTCGGGGAGGAAGGCGAGGAGGTTCGCGCGCTGGTCGGCGTCTTCGGCTTGGAAGAGTCCGCCGAGCTTGTTCCAGACGCGTTCGACGGTGGCGGGGCCCATGCCGTTGAGCAGGCCGAGGACGCGGGCGAAGGCAAGGGATTCCGCAGGGAATTCGCAGAGGCGCAGCAGGGCGATGACGTCCTTGGCATGAGCCTGCTCGAAGAAGCCGATGCCGGAGGTGATCGCGTGCGGGATGCGCCCCTTCGCGAAGGCCATCTGGACCTCGATCGAGTGGAAGTGGGAGCGATAGAGCACGGCGATGTCGTTGTAGGAGAATCCGTCGGCCTTGGCCGCGCCGACGATCTCCATGACGCGCTCGGTCTGCTCGCGGTCGGAGTAGACGCTGTAGAGGCGCGGACGGCGGGATTCCGAGGGCCGCGTCGGGCGCAGCACTTTCTGGAACTGCTCGGGGTTGTGTTGGATGGACGCGTTGGCGACGGCGAGGATTTCCGGGCGGCTTCGATAGTTGCGCTCGAGCTTGACGATCCGGGCGTCGGGGTGGCGCTTCGGGAACTGCATGATGTTCTGGTAGTCCGAGCCGCGCCAGGAGTAGATGCACTGGAAGTCGTCGCCGACGACGGAGAGGTTGTTGTGGCCGGCGGCGAGGATTTCGACGAACTCGGACTGGAGCGAATTCGTGTCCTGGTATTCGTCGACCAGCACGTGGCGGAAGCGCTCCTGGTAGTAGCGCCGCACGTCCTCGTGCTCCGCGAGCAGGGCGAGGCCCTTCACGAGCAGGTCGTCGAAGTCCATCGCGTGCATGTCGAGCTTGCGGCGAAAGTAGGCGTTGGCGACGCGCATGACGGCGTCTGGATCGGCCTCGAGCCCCTCGCGCTTCGTTTCGAGGTAGTCGCCGAAGTCGATGCCGCGGTTGGCGGCGCCGCTGACCAGGCCCAGGACGACCTCTTTCTTCGGGAACGTCTTGGGAGTGAGACCCTCGGCCTTGATGCAATGGCCCATGAGCGATTTCTGGTCGTCGGCGTCGAGGATGGTGAAGTCCTGCGGGTAGCCGATGCGCGGGCCGTACTTGCGCAGGATGCGGTTGGCGATGTGGTGGAACGTGCCGCCCCAGAGCCCCGATGTGATGCCGGCGGCGACGCCCTCGGCGCGCGCGAGCATCTCGCGCGCGGCGCGATTGGTGAAGGTGATGAGCATCAGCTCGGTGGGGGAGAACCCGCGTTCGACGAGGTGGACGACGCGGTAGACGAGCGTGCGGGTCTTGCCGGTGCCGGCGGCCGCGAGGATGAGCAGCGGCCCGTCGGGGGCGGTCGCGGCTTCGAGCTGTTCGGGATTGAGGAGCGTGGAGAGATCGGTCATGGCAGGGAGGAGGAAAGAGGGGGCGGGAACTAGGGGCTAGGGACTAGGAGGGTTCAGGGTTCAGGGATTCGCGGCTAGGGGCTAAGGGCTCTGTCCCTGCGACGCCCCGCATTGTACACTCCCCGGGGACGGGGTGCAAGCATGGGGCGCGGCGTGCGCGCGCTCCGCAAAATGGGCGTGACAGGGCGTTGCCTGTTTTGGTAGAATCCGCCGAAATTAAACGTTTGGGAGGCTCTTTTATGAAGAAGTTCGCATTCGTCCTCGCGTTCGCAATGGTTTCGGCGATCACCGCTTCGGCGGCCACCATCACGCCGACAGACTACGCCAAGAAGATCGAGATATCCCTTGGCTCGACGGCTCAAACCGCGCTCGGCGCATCGACGCTGACGGACTTCCCCGTGCTCGTGCGGCTGTCGACCGGAATCAGCGGTTTCACCTACGCGGACTTCCAGCAAACCGCTGGAGCCGATCTCGTTTTCGCCGATGCGGAAAACAATGCGCTCGCTTTCGAAATCGACACTTGGAACGTTCTGGGCGAGTCGCTCGTGTGGGTCAAGGTCCCGTCGCTCTCGGCCTCGAGCAAGATCTACGCCTATTACGGCGGCAGCGCATACGCACATGCCGCAACCGACACCTGGAGCGCGTATCTCGGCGTCTGGCATTTCAACGGCCACGATGCGAGCGGCTTCACGCCGGACGCCACGGCCAACGGGCTCACCGGCAATTCCGGGGATTTCACCGAAATCTCCGGCCGGGTGGGCGGCGCCGCGCAGGGGGTGAAGGGCATCGCGGTGGCCGATTATGAACCGGCCCATTCCGTTGGCGGAACGTTCTCGGCCTCGGGTTGGTTCAAGCTCCCGAATCAGACAACGCAGTATACGACTTTCATCACCAAGAAAACCGGGCTCAACTGGGATGCGTCCACCGGTTGGTACCTTGAAATGCCGCAGAGCAAGACAAAGATCCAGTTCGTCTCATCCGGCAGCACGGTGTTTGGATCTGGAGGCACGGCGGTTCCCGACGTTTCCCAGAACTGGAACTATTTCCATCTGACCAGCAACGGTTCCTCGATCAATCTGTATTTGAACGGCGGCACAACGCCTGTCGCTTCGGGAGCTACGACGGTCAAAGCCAGTACCGTGGCTTTCACGATGCTCGGCAACGGGCACCAGGGAGACGAGTTCCGTCTCAGCAAGACAGCGCATTCCGCGTTGAGGACGTCCATCGAGTACGCGACGATGGCCAATGCGTCGTTCCTGTCGTACGGAGCGGTCGAGGTCATGGACGCGACCGCGCCGGTCTTCAACACGCCGACCGTGGTGAAAGACGGATCAGACTTCGTGTTTTCCGTGGACCTGCTTGAGGGCGAGGGG
>CAYVJM010000324.1:0-2726 GCA_964451695.1 uncultured Lentisphaerales bacterium
CGAGCGGGATGCGGTAGATGCACACGTTGAGAAACGAGCCCACGCAGGCGCCGAAGGCGGCGGCGAAGACCGTGCAGAGCAACCAGAGGTCGGCGGGGAGTTGCGCGGGCATGAGCTAGCCCTCCGGTGCGGGTTCGGGTTGGGACGCTGGTCCCGGCGTGCTGATGAACGCGAGCGCCTCGGCCTCGGGCTCGTGGCTGATGGCGACCGTGCAGGGCGGGGAGAATTCGCCGCGCAGGAGCTTCTCGGCCAGCGGGTCTTCGATCCGCTGCTCGATCGTCCTCCGCATGGGCCGGGCGCCGAGCGCCGGGTCGGAGCCCTTCGCGACGAGGAAGTCCACGGCCTCCGGGGAGAGCGCGAGGCGGATGCCCTTGCGTTCGAGGCGGCCGCGCACCTTGTCGAGCTCGATGTCGAGGATCTTGGCGATGTCGGGGCGGTCGAGCTTGCGGAAGACGACGACCTCGTCGAAGCGGTTCATGAGCTCGGGTCTTCGCGGCGGCGAGCAGCTCTTTCTTCACGGCGTCCTGTTCGGCGGCCTGCGTCTCGGGGGAGAAGCCGAAGCCGCGGCCGGAACGCGCGGCGTCCACGCCGAGGTTGGAGGTGAGGACGACAACGGTGTTGCGGAAGTCCACTTGGCGGCCGAGGCTGTCGGTGAGGCGCCCTTCGTCGAGGATCTGCAGGAGGGTCTGCATGACGTCCGGATGGGCCTTTTCGACCTCGTCGAAGAGCACGACGCTGTAGGGACGGCGGCGGACGCGTTCGGTGAGCTGGCCGCCTTCGTCGTGGCCGACGTAGCCGGGGGGCGAGCCGATGAGGCGGGAGACGTTGAACTTCTCCATGTACTCGGACATGTCGATCTGGATGAGCGCCTTCTCGTCGCCGAAGTACTGGGTGGCGATCGTCTTGGCGAGGAGGGTCTTGCCGACGCCGGTGGGGCCGAGGAAGAGGAAGGAGCCGATGGGGCGGCGGGGATCCTTGAGGTCGGCGCGGGCGCGGCGCAGGGCGCGGGAGACGGTGGCGACGGCGTCGGACTGGCCGACGACGGTCTTGGCCAGCTCGTCCTCGAGGGCGAGGAGTCGCTTCGCCTCGTCCACGTCGAGATGCTTGAGCGGGATGCCGGTGGTGGTGGAGAGCGTCGCGGCGATGTCGTTTTCGCCGACCTGGGCGACCTGGCTGGCGCTGTCGCGCTTCCAGGCCTCGGCCTTGGCCTCGAGGATTTCGGCGAGGTGCTTGGCCTCGTCGCGCAAGACGGCAGCCTCCTCGAAGACCTGGCGGTCGATCGCCTCGTTCTTGCGGCGCGTCACGTCCTGGATCTGCTCTTCGAGCGCGCGCAGCTCCGCGGGGCGCAGGGAGGCGTTGATGCGGGCCTGGGCGCCGGACTCGTCGACGAGATCGATCGCCTTGTCCGGGAGGTAGCGGCCGGAGATGTAGCGGGCGCTGAGGCGGGCGGCGGCCTCGATCGCTGCGGGGTCGTACTTGACGTTGTGGAAGGCCTCGTAGCGCGGTGCGATGCCGCGGAGGATCTCGATGGTCTCGGCGACGGAGGGCTCCTCGATGCGCACGGTCTGGAAGCGGCGTTCGAGGGCGGCGTCCTTCTCGATGAACTTGCGGTACTCGTCGAGCGTCGTGGCGCCGATGCACTGGAGTTCGCCGCGGGCCAGGGCGGGCTTGAAGATGTTGGCGGCGTCCATGGCGCCCTCGGCGCTGCCGGCGCCGACGATGCCGTGGATCTCGTCGATGAAGAGGATGACGTCGCCGGACTTGCGGACTTCGTCGACGACGGCCTTGATGCGCTCCTCGAACTGGCCGCGGTACTTGGTGCCGGCGACGAGGAGGGTGAGGTCGAGGGCGACGATGCGGCGCGAGCGAAGCTTCTCGGGGACTTCTCCGGCCCGGATGGCCTGGGCGAGGCCTTCGACGACGGCGGTCTTGCCGACGCCGGCCTCGCCGAGGAGGGCGGCGTTGTTCTTGTTGCGACGGCAGAGGATCTGGATGAGGCGGCGCAGTTCCTCGCGGCGGCCGATCATGGGATCGAGCTGCCCCTTGGCGGCCATTTCGGTGAGGTCGCGGCCGAAGGCGTTGAGCGCGGGGGTCTTTCCGCCCTTGCGCGGCTGCAGCCCGCCCGTGCGGGCGCCGGGGGGGCCGGGGAACGGGGCGCCGTGGCCGAACGGCGGCTGGCCGTCTTCGTCGCGCCTGCCGAAGGGCGGCGGCGCGTCGTCGTCCTCGTCGTCGTCGGCGCCCGGGGCGGAATCGTCCGGTGCGTCGCCGGACGAGGGGGCGGACTCGGTGGCGGCGCTGACGGCCGCGAGGGCCTTGTCGAGCGTGATGCCGAGGTTTTCGAGGGCCTTGGCGGCGATGCCTTCGCCCTCGCGGAGGATCGCCAGCAGGATGTGTTCGGCGTCGACGAGGGGTGTATTGAGGTTGCGCGCCTCGGTGGCGGCGAACTGGAGCACCTTCTTGCTGCGCGGGGTGAACGGCAGCATGCCGACGGATTCGGTGGTGCCTTCGCCGTGGGAGACGAGCTTTTCGATTTCAAAGCGCGCGGCCTTGATGTCGAGGCCAAGGGACTCGTTTGCGGCGGCGGCGACGCCGTCGTGGAGGCTCACCACGCCGAGGAGCAGGTGCTCGGTGCCGATGGCGTTGTGGTTGAAGCCGTGGGCCTCGCGGTTGGCGATCTGGATGGCCTTTTTGGCGTTGGGGGCGAAGAAGTCGAATCCGTTCATGGT
>CAYVJM010000325.1:0-2719 GCA_964451695.1 uncultured Lentisphaerales bacterium
CGCCCCTACGACGCCGCCGACTTCCTGCTTCCCCACCCGAGCCCCGTCAGCCTCCAGACGGCGTACGAGCTGCTCCAGGAGCTAGAAGCGAACGCCGCGATCACGCCCCCGGATCCTGCGGATCCGGTCTACGGCTACACGTATCAGGAAATCGCGCTTCGCGCCCAGGCGGTCGGCTTCGACGACTTCGACGCGGCGCTTCGGAACCTGGACTTCCGCTACGGTCTGCAGCCGCTGGCCTGGGATCCCGCCTTCTGGGCCGTTCCGCTGGTCATTCCCTACTACTTCCTCGCTCCGCAGTCGTCCGGCCTCTACGCCACGATGAATCCCCGCAACCCGGATTCGGATTTCGACGGGATGCAGGACTACTGGGAAACCTACCACGCCCTCAATCCGCTCTATGGCGGCGACATCAGCGAGGGCGACGAGCGCGCGATGCGCGGCGATCTCATGGTGAATCTCTCGCAGTCGATCGCCTACGATATGGGGGTGATTCCGGTTCTCGGGCCGATGGCCCGAGCCGGCGAGGAGCCGTTCCGCCAATACCAGACGTTTGCCAAGTGGCGCCCGGACTACGCGGCTGAACCCATTGGCGGCGACTACCTCAACGCCTACTGGAACACGTGGCGCCCCTACGACCTCGTCAAGAACCCCGCGCTCGCGGGCTGCCCATTCGGCGATCCCGACGAGGACGGCCTCAACAACCGCGAGGAGTCCTACGCCCTCTTCACCCCGGACGTCCTCTCCCACACCGATCCCTCGCCGTACTGGCTGACCGACTACTCCTACGGGCCCGCCGCCGACGGCGCCGGTTCGCACGTCAACCTCTACTACGCCAGCGGGTCGCTCAACGACATCTGGTGGTGGTCCTATGACAAGGCGCCGCCCGAGGCGCTTGCCGCCCCCACCTACCTCTACACCTTCGAAATCAACGAAGGCTACGACACGGACAACGACAACATCTCCGACCGCGAGGAGCTGACCGAACTCAACGGGCAGGGAAGCACCGATCCGCTCGACTTCGACAGCCCGCGCTCCCGCAAGGCGATGTATTTCAACGGCACCGCCGCGACGCGCACGCGCAACCCCTACTACCATGACAAGTGGGAGCTGACCTCCTTCTCGGTTGAACTCTGGTTCCGCGCCGAGCAGCCGGTCGGTCGCGGTCTCCAGACCCTCATCGAACGCCCCGTGCTCATGCCTGTCGACGCCAAGAACGTCGATCGTGGATGGGCCGTCCGCCGCAACTTCCGCCTGTCGCTCACCAACGACGGACGCCTCCGCGGCGAGTTCGACAACGACTCCCTCGCCACGTTCTCCGCCGAAACGACGGCGATGAACGGAACGATCGCCCCCAACGTCTGGTACCACGCCGCCGTCACGATGGATTCGGTGAACAACCGCTTCAACATCTATCTCAACGGCGCGCTCATCGAATCCGTCCTCTGCGACCTGAAGCCCTGCAACGGCTTCTTCCCGATGTACGAGTTCACGGACTATTCGCACATGCCCGCAGAGATCAATCCGCAACACGGCGGCTACGCCTTCCCGGCGCCGCTCGTCGTCGGCGTCTCGGACACGAACACCGCTGGCGTCGTCAACGGCGAAACCGACCCCCGTTTCGACAGCCGGACTTTCTTCAAGGGCTGGGTGGACGAAATCCGCGTCTGGGACCGCGTCCGCTCGCAGGGCGACATCCAGAAGGACATGCTCAAGCGCTACACGAAGCGGGAGGTCGCCGCGATCAACGACGCGCGCTACGACTGGGAGCAGTTGAACATCGCCTGGTTCACGAACAGCGTCCTCGTCGACGCCCGCAGCGACTTCCCCGTCAAGCTGCTCTACCACTTCACGTTCGACAACCTGCCCGACGTCGCCGTGCCCTCGCCGGATCGCGGAGCCGTGAACGGCAGCGAAACGGACGAGGTCCCCTACGGCTACGACCAGCTCTCCGTGCGCCCGTCGGTCTCGGACTATCCGGGCGTCCCCTGGTGGTTCAACTCGACGGTCCGTTCGCGCGTCTACAACCGCGACTACACCTACATTCCGTTCATCGAGAACACGGCCGCGCACCTGCGCCAGTACCCGCCGTTCGACATCGCCGCGATCATGCCGATCTTCGACACCAACACGCCTTCCCGCGTGCTCGGCTACCGCTGGCGCAACCCGATGGACTGGCTCGCCGGCGGCGTGGTCTTCAGCCCGACGAACCCGGCGACGCCGCTGGATATCGCCCTCGAGTTGCTGCCCAATGCGGCCAACCCGTACGGGTTCTCCTATCGCACCGGCCTCAGCATCGTATCCGAGGTCAATCCCATGGCCTACGGCTATGAGATCCCGGCCGCCTCGCGCTTCGAGACGCTCGCGATCCACACGGACATGGTGCCCCTGCTCGACGCGGTCGCGGACATCGACGTCCCGATGTGGGACGGCTTCGGCCCCGGCTACGAGGTCTCCGCCCTCGACTCCGACGGCGACGGCCTCCCCGACTGGTGGGAGACGGCCAACGGCCTCGATCCGTATGACCCGGACGGCGCCGAAAGCGGCTATGGCGACCCCGACGGCGACGGCCTCGACAACTGGGGCGAGTTCCACGCCGGCACCAACCCCTGGAGCTACGATACCAACGGCGACGGCTACTCCGACTACGACTCCCGCGACAGCTCGCTCTGCCTCACCTACGGCGAGATGTACGACGATAGCGATCGCATGCCCAACG
>CAYVJM010000326.1:0-2702 GCA_964451695.1 uncultured Lentisphaerales bacterium
CCCGCTGCACGACTTCGGCCGTGGCTCCGGCGAGCGCCAGGGTCCAGCGCCGGCCGGTGGTGAGCGTCAACTCGAGTTCGTCGCCGGGGTTCAGCTCGAAGGGCGTGATCGTCGGTTTGATCGTGCGTTGCAGCTTCATGGTCATGGTCTCCCTGCGGATGGATCTTGCCCGGGCGCGCTACCGGATGACAGGCGGCCGGCCCGCGGAACCGCCCGAAATAGATCTGGAAGGCTCCGCCGGTTACTGGATGGCGACGGAGTAGGCCGTGGCGGGCGGCAAGTCGATGTCGTCACGGAACGTCGTGGCGCCGGCCGGGATCTTCACGTCCTGGCGAACCGTCTCGAAGCCCTCCCCGTTGGCGCGGCCGATGGACAGCACGCGATCCTTGCCGGCGGCGGGGAAGGCCATCGTCACCTTCGCCTTGACCCTCGGGTAGCGGAGGCCGGCGGCGTAGTCCTCGAAGCCGCCGCCGCCGCAGGCCCAGTCGTAGTAGAGCACGAGGTTGAGCGTGTCGCCCTGGCGCGCGCCGTCGGCCAGCACGTGCGGCAGCAGCGCGTCGAGGCCGCGGGCGGATTTCTCGACGGCGACGCGGTCGCCGCGGAAGTCGCGGAAGATCCAAAAGGCGTCGTAGGCGTCGTGCATGGGCGTGTTGGGCACCCCCGCGCCGCGGTCCTGCCCCCAGCCGCCCCAGAGGAGGCCGAAGAGGTAGATCGGCTCGTTGTACATGCCGAGGCGGTAGTGGAGGGCGCCAAGGAGGTTCTCCCGCTTGACGGCCTCGAAGGTGCGCTTGACCATGTAGTCGAACTTCTGGCGGCCCTGGATCCAGAAGTCCCACTCGGTGACGATGAACTTCAGGTGCGTGTAGCCCTTCGCGGCGGCGTATGCGGCGAATTCGTCCTGAACGGCGAAGACGCGTTCGCCCGTCCAGCCGTAGGGATGGCGGGAGATCCAGTCGATTTTGGCGCCGCAGGCGTCGATGAAGGCCTTCAGATACGGCACCTCGTAGGCGCCGAACGCGCCGATCCTGACGCCGGGAAAATTCGCATGGACGTGGTCGGCCACCCCATTGATCAGGCGACCGAAGCCGGGCGCCGTCTGGTTGTTGATGTCCGGCTCGTTGAGCAGCTCGATGAATTCGACGTTCGTCCGGTAGGCCGGATCGCCGCGGCGGCCGTTGGCATGCGCCAGCAGCGCGCCAACCTCCTCGCAGATGACCTGGATGGCCTTGTCGGATGGGTTGTGCCACGTGCTTCCGTCGGCCCAGGCGCGGTGCTGGCCGCTGTTGAGTCCGCTGAAGAGCACGATGGGCCGGAGGCCGAGGCGGCGGATTTCGTTGAGCTGGGTGTCGGCGTGTTTGCAGTCGTAGGCGCCGTCCTTCCAGGGGAGATTCACGTCGAAGCGCGCCAGACCGCCGTGCGGGTTCAAGGCCATGAAGTTGTCGTAGGCCAGCCCGGCCAGCGGAAAGCCGGCAGAGTCATGACCATGGACGCTGAAGAGGCCAGCCGGGACCGGGTGGCCCGTCTTCGCGAAATCGGCGGCGACGGCCACCTCGGCAGCGGTCTCCTTCAGCGCCGCAGGCTTGCGTGGCGAGTGGGCGCCGAGCCAGCCGAACACCTGCGCGTAGAACTTGCCGAAATCCTTCCAATCGCCGAATTTCTCCGATAGCTCGTCATTGGCGAAGATCGAGCCCGTGATCATCGCCCGGCCCTTTCCAAGTTCCCAGGCAACGAGCACCGGAGAACCGGATGGGGATTTCACGAGGACGTCCGCGCCCGCCTTGGGCAGGATGCGGAAGCTGCGCGCCAGTTCCGGAACGGACGCCCAGTCGAGCCCCTTCACCGCCGGGTGCGCGGGCGCGGCGGGCACGGGCGTGAAGGCCTTGGGCTCGGCCGTCAATTCCGTGCGCTTCCAGTCGCCGTTGACGCCGTCGACCGGGAAGTCCGCCGGCAGCACATCACCGCACGGGGTTCCCTTCAGCAGCGCCGTGTGCCACTTCCAGCTTCCGCAGTAGATCAGGCCGCCGCCATTCTTCACGTAGTCGCCGACCGCCGCCTGGAAGCGCGGGTTGAGCGACCATCCCACGATATCTCCGAGCAGCACGACGTCGAACTGCGAGAGGATGTTCGCATCCAGATACTCCTGGCCGGCGTAGTTCGTCCAGTCGGTGAAGGCGAACGCTCCTGGCGCGGCCTCGTTCACCTTCGCGGCGATGAAGCGGCCCCGGTAGAGCTTGTGGTTCGGCTGCCCCGGCCTGGCCATCCACTGATCCTGATACCATTCCTGGCTTTTCCAGTCGCCGGTGATGGCGAGCACACGGATCTCCGCGCGGGCCGACATCGGTACCACGACCGCCAATACGGCAAACAGCAGCAGGTGTTGCAGCATCGATGCTTTCATGTGGCTCCTTGTGGGGTGATGAGACGGCGTGCCAGCTCGATGACGCCTCCATTTTACCATGCGGAGTCTTCTGTGCAAGATGGAAACACCATTTACGAACAAGTATACAATTGTTGAACCATACGATCGGTTGCCTGAGCCGCCGCCCAAGTCTGCCGATTCACCTTGCCCTCGATGCTCCCATTCCGTCGCGGCAACGTGTAATCGGTGCCGCGAGTGCTGTTGCGCGGGCCGTCACGGGCGCCGTATCGCGGGCTTGCGCCCGCCGGCCTTGCGGCGTACTATTCGTGCATTCGTGCGGATG
>CAYVJM010000327.1:0-2692 GCA_964451695.1 uncultured Lentisphaerales bacterium
CCCGAGCAGCTCCACGAGCGCGTCGTCGGCCAGGACGAGGCCGTCCAGGCCGTCGCGGACGCCGTGCTGCGCGCCAAGGCCGGCATCCAGAACAAGAACCGCCCCATCGGCTCGTTCCTCTTCCTCGGCCCCACGGGCGTGGGCAAGACGGAGCTGGCGCGCGCGCTCGCGGCGAATCTCTTCGACGCCGAGACGCAGATGGTGCGCATCGACATGTCCGAGTACATGGAGAAGTTCTCCGTCTCGCGGCTTGTCGGCGCGCCTCCGGGCTACGTCGGCTACGACGAGGGCGGCCAGCTCACGGAGGCCGTCCGGCGCAAGCCCTACTCCGTCGTGCTCCTCGACGAGATCGAGAAGGCGCACCCCGACGTCTTCAACATCCTCCTCCAAGTGCTCGACGACGGCCGGCTGACCGACTCCCATGGGCGCACGGTGAACTTCCGCAACACGATCATCATCATGACGAGCAACCTCGGTTCCCAGCACCTGCTCGAGGGGCTCTCGAAGAACGGCGAAATCTCGGAAGCGGCGCGGCGGTCCGTGATGGCGCTGCTCAAGACGACGTTCCGTCCCGAATTCCTCAACCGCCTCGACGAGACGGTCGTCTTCAAGCCCCTCGCCCAGACGGAGATCCGCGCGATCGCCCGCCTGATGCTCCGCGACCTCGAAGGGCGCCTGCACGAGCGCGGCCTCAAGCTGGACGTGACGGACGCCGCCGTGGCGCTGCTCGTCGAACGCGGCTTCGACCCCGTCTACGGGGCGCGCCCGCTCAAGCGGCACATCCAGACCGATCTGGAGACGCCGATCGCGCGCGCCATCCTCCGCGGGGACTTCCCCGCCGACGCGACTGTCCACGTCGCCGCCGCGAAGGGCGAATTCGCGATCACGGTGGCATAGCGGGGAAATCTCCGGAAGCGAGACTGAGCGCGGGCGGCACCCGGCTCAGTCCGCGCCGCCCGCGGTGGCGGCGTCGGACGGCTTGGCGAAGAGATTCTCCGCGATGCGGGCGATCTCGGTCCAATGGCCGACGCGGTAGTTGGGAAGGTCCGTGGCCGGTGGCACGTAGTGGCGGTTCCAAGGGCGGGTGAAGAGCGCGAAGGGGCAGAGACGCGTCTCGACGATCATGCGGATCGCGTTCGGGGCGTCCTCGACCGCGAAGCGGACGTCCATGTCCTTGAGCGCGGGAAAGGGCGTGATCAGCGGATCGTCCGAAGGGTTGAAGAGCTTGGCGTACTTGTCGACGTGGAGGACGCGGATCCCGCCGAGGCCGTGCGCGTCGAGCCAAGCGCGCGTGTCGGCGGAGGAATACGTGGGGCGGCCTGTGACGATCGCGGGGTCGAGTCCGTCCTCCGCCCACTGCGCGATGACGCGGCAGGCCTCGGGCGTCTCGGGAATGTCGAGGAGCTGCGTGTCGTGGAAGCTGCGCATGTAGCGCCGGTAGGTCTCCTCGTCGAAGGCGAAGGACTTGCGCAGGTCGTAGTCGAACATGCTCTCCGCGGTGACATCGCGGGCGAAATGCCGCCGGGCGTGTTCGGCCAGGCTGTGGCAGGTCTCGCAGGCGACGTCGTCGAGGTCGATGTAGATCATGGCGCTACTCGACGGTGACGGACTTGGCCAGATTGCGCGGCTGGTCGATGGGCTCGCCGCGGAAGTTGGCCATGTGGTAGGCGAAGAGCTGCTCGGCGACGACGACGGGGATCGGCGCGATGAACTCCGGGCATTCGGGAACGTAGATCACGTCGTTGGCGAGGCCGCCGATGTCGGGGTCGCCCTCGGTGGCGATGGCGATCACGGGGGAGCGGCGGGCGCGGCACTCCTGGACGTTGCCCAGCGTCTTGCCGTGGCCGGGGATGCGCGGGACGCAGGCGACGACCGGGACGTGCTCGTCGAGCAGGGCGATGGGGCCGTGCTTGAGCTCGGCCGCGTGGTAGCCCTCGGCGTGGATGTAGGAGATTTCCTTGAGCTTCAGGGCGCCCTCGAGCGCGGCGGGGAACATGTAGCCGCGGCCGATGTAGAAGAAGTCCCGGGCCTGGTAGTGCTTTTCGGCGATGGCGCGGATCGCGTCGTTCTGCTCGAGCACGCGGCGGACGATCTCGGGCAGCTTGAGCATGGCGGCGACCATGGCCGTGCCCTCGGCGTTGGACATGCGGCGCGTGCGCCCGAGCAGAATGGCCATCATGTCGAGAACGGCGACCTGGCAGATGAACGCCTTGGTCGAGGCGACGCCGATTTCGGGGCCGGCGTGGAGGTAGACGCCGCGGCCCGCCTCGCGGGCGATCGTGGAGCCGACCACGTTGCAGATCGAGAGCGTCAGGGCGCCCTTGCGCCTGGCTTCGCGGACTGCGGCCAGGGTGTCGGCCGTCTCGCCGGACTGGCTGATCGAGACGAGGGCGGTATTGGGGGCGATGATCGGGTTGCGGTAGCGGAACTCGGCCGCCTGCTCGATGCGCGCGGGAATGCCGGCGAACTGCTCGAAGGCGTAGGAGCCCACGAGCCCCGCATAATAGGACGTGCCGCATGCCGTCACGACGATGTTCGCGATCTCGGCCATCCGCTGCGGATCGAGCTGGAGACCGGAGAGCTTGCACGTGCCGTCGTCGAGCAGCAGACGCCCGCGGATCGTGTTCGCGATTGCCTCGGGCTGCTCGAAGATCTCCTTGAGCATGAAGTGCTCGAAGCCGCCCTTCTCGAT
>CAYVJM010000328.1:0-2669 GCA_964451695.1 uncultured Lentisphaerales bacterium
CCGCGCTGGAGGAAACCGGCTGCAAGGTGGGGATCGGAGTGGCGACCGGCGCCGACGCCGCATTCATCGGCAAATTCGAGGACCTTGACGTCGAGCCGGATCGCAAGCTCCCGCTCGTCATGACGGACGACATCCAATCCGGCGAACTGAACTGGCGCGGCCTCGGGGTGGTCAATCCGTTTTCAACGGAGGACGGCCTGGTCGACCTCGCCGACTTTCCCCGCTTCGCACGCTATGTCGAAGCCAGAAAAGATGTGATCGCCGCCAGACATTGCGCCAGGAAAACGCCAAGCGCCTGGTATCGAACGCTCGACCGGATCCATCCCGAATTGACCTGCCGTCCGAAGCTGCTGATACCGGACATCAAGGGCTCGGCCCATATCGTCTACGACGCCGGGGCGTTCTATCCGCATCACAACCTCTATTACGTCCTTTCGGACGCCTGGGATTTGCGCGCGCTGCAGGCGGTGCTGCTCTCCGCAGTGACTCAGCTCTTCATCGCCACGTATTCCACGCAAATGCGCGGAGGCTATCTGCGCTTCCAGGCCCAATACCTCCGTCGACTCCGCCTGCCTATGTGGGAGGACGTGCCCGAGGCCCTGCGGAGTGAACTCATCCAGGCCGCCACGCAGCGCAATCTGGCGGCTTGCGACAAGGCAGCCTTCAAATTGTACGGCCTCGACGCTGGCGAACGCGCGGCCCTCGGCGGAAACGGAGACTAGAAGACATGGCTCTCGATCTTGCGGACTACGAAAGCAAAGCCAGAAGCGCCGTCAAGGCGTTCTGGCGTTCCCGGAGCGCGGCGTTGACCCGGCAGAAGCGGGCCGGACGGAGCGATCAAGGCGAGCGTGGCAGCGTCACGGCGGGGAAGAACATGGACGGTTTCGCCGAGATGGTCCTGGCCGTCGTCCGCGCGAACGGCCTTGCGGATGCGGAGGTTCATCGGAACGGCGCCCTGCTTGCCCTTCCGGGCTTCTACCGCCCGACCAAGCTCTGGGATCTGCTGGTGATGCACAGGGGCGCCCTGGTCGCCGCCATCGAACTGAAGAGCCAAGTCGGGCCGTCTTTCGGCAACAACTTCAACAACAGAACCGAGGAGGCGATCGGAACGGCGCAGGATCTCTGGACGGCCTTTCGCGAAGGCGCGCTCGGGGAGCACCCCAGGCCCTTCGTGGGCTGGTTGATGCACGTCGAAGACGCGCCGAAATCCCGCGCCGCCGTCAAAGTGGTTTCGCCGCACTTCTCCGTATTCGATGAATTCGCCGAGACCTCCTATCTGGTGCGCTACGACCTGCTCTGCCGAAAGCTGATGCAGGAGCGCCTCTACACGGCGGCCTGCGTTCTGGCATCGCCGAGATCCGCCCTGAAGACCGGCAATTTCTCCTCGATGTCTGAGATGGCGGGTCTCGGGACGTTCATCGCCACGCTGGCCGGACACATCGCCGCCGAAGCGGCGCGGAGATCGTAATCGATCTCCACGAACTCGCGGGGCGGGCGAACCGTATACGAGACGCCTTCGCCGCCTCAGACTCCGTCGACCTCGACGGCCATCCCGCCCGCATCGCGCGGAAAGCCTGCCGGAGGTGGAACCTTAGGGTGCTAGGGTGCTGCCGTTTCATCTGTCGCTGATTCGTTGATCTCAAGATCGAAATATGCGATGATAGCAGGCCATGAAACCCGTCATCCTGCCCTCGCTGCTTGCCGCCGACCCCGGCCGCCTCGCCGACGAAATCCGCCGCGCCGAGGATTCCGGCGCGGACAAGCTCCACCTCGACATGATGGACGGCGCCTTCGTGCCGAATCTGAGCTTCGGCCCGGCCATCGTGAAACTGGCTCGCCAGACGACTCGGCTGCCGCTGAGCGTCCACTTGATGTTCGTGCGCCCCGACCGCTACGTGAAACCCTTCGCCGAGGCCGGCGCTTCGACCATCCAGATCCACGTCGAATCCTCCTGCGAAATCGGCGCGACGCTCGAGGAGATCCGCCGCCTCGGCGCCGAGCCGGCCATCGTGCTCAACCCCCTCACGCCCCATACCGCCGCCCTGCCCTATCTGCACCTCGTGGACGAATGCCTCCAGATGACCGTCTTCCCCGGCTATGGCGGTCAGAAATTCATGCCGGCGCCACTCCAGGAAATCCGCGCATTGCGCCGCGCGGCGGCTTCCGCTGGAAAACCGGAATTGGCCATCATGGTGGACGGCGGCATCGATCGCTCCACCCTCCCCGCCTGCGCGGAGGCCGGCGCCACCCAGTTCGTCGCCGGGACCGCGCTCTACTCCAAGCCCGACATGGCCGCCGAAATCCGGCTTTTCCGCCAACTCGCCACCCAGGCCTTCGGCGCCTGACCCCGCACCCGGAGACCCGCCGCCCCATGCTGTCCAAAATCAGAAACTTCTGCATCATCGCCCACATCGACCACGGCAAGTCCACCCTCGCCGACCGAATTTTGCAACTCACACAGTCCGTCGACGAGCGCGTCTTCCACGACCAGCTCCTCGATTCGATGGACCTCGAACGCGAACGCGGCATCACGATCAAGTCGCACCCCGTCTCGATGAGCTACACGGCCAAAAACGGCGAGACGTATCTGCTCAATCTCATCGACACGCCGGGGCACGTCGACTTCTCCTACGAAGTCTCGCGCTCGATGGCCGCCTGCGAGGCCGCCA
>CAYVJM010000329.1:0-2645 GCA_964451695.1 uncultured Lentisphaerales bacterium
TCCGTCCAGTACGAGAACGACACGCTCATGCTCCCGAAGTTCGGGGACGACTACGGCATCGCCTGCTGCGTCTCCGCGATGCGCATCGGCAAGCAGCTCCAGTTCTTCGGCGCGCGCGTCAACCTCGCCAAGGCCCTGCTCTACGCGATCAACGGCGGCATGGACGTCTCCTTCGACAACGCGCAGGTCGGCCCGGAGCTGCGCATCCTCGGCGAGCGCGGCCCCCTCGTCTTCGAGGAGGTCATGATCAACTTCAACAAGGTCGTGGCGTGGCTCGCCAAGCTGTACATGGACACGCTCAACACGATCCACTACATGCACGACAAGTACTGCTACGAGCGCCTCGAGATGGCGCTGCACGACGACACGATCGTGCGCACGATGGCCGGCGGCATCGCCGGGCTCTCCGTGCTCGTGGACAGCCTCTCCGCGATCAAGCATGCCAAGGTGACCGCCATCCGCAACAACAAGGGCCTCGCGACCGACTTCAACATCGAAGGCGATTTCCCCAAATTCGGCAACGACGACGACCGCGTCGACCAGCTCGCCGTCGAAGTCGTCCGCAACTTCTACCGCGAGTTCGCCAAGCACCACACCTACCGCAAGTCGAAGCCCACGCTCTCGATCCTCACGATCACCTCCAACGTGATGTACGGCAGCAAGACCGCCTCGACCCCGGACGGGCGCAAGGCCGGCGAGCCCTTCGCCCCCGGCGCGAACCCGATGCACGGGCGCGACCTCCAGGGCGCCATCGCCTCCCTGCGCTCCGTGGCCAAGCTCCAGTACGACTTCGCCGAGGACGGCATCTCGAACACCTTCTCCATCATCCCCGAGTCCCTCGGCAAGACGGACGCGGAGAAGCAGGAGAACCTCATGGCGCTGCTCGACGGCTACTTCACCGACAACGGCCACCATCTCAACGTCAACGTCCTCCAGCGCGAGACGCTCCTCGACGCGATGGACCATCCCGAGAAGTACCCGCAGCTCACGATCCGCGTCTCCGGCTACGCCGTCAAGTTCATCCGCCTCACGCGCGAGCAGCAGCTCGACGTCGTCAACCGCACGTTCCACTGCAAGCTCTGACGTTTCCCGGCTCCGTCAAACGCGATCCGCCGCCGCGATGCGGCGGTACTCGCGCAGGACGCGGAGCGGCGTGCGCGCGACCATCGCCGCCACCATCGCCGCGAAGCAGATCGACGTCGCCGGCATCGCCGCCGCGACGACAGGCGCGAGCAGAACGTCCACGAGCACCGCGACGCTGAAGAACGTGAATTGCCCGTAGTAGCTGAAGACCTCCAGCGCGATGTTCCGCGCCATCCCAGCCACCGAAGTCCGCTTGCGCGCCGCAGAGGCGTTCATCTCCGTGACGCCCAGCCACAGCGCGCGGAACGCGGTCGGATCATCTCCCGCGCAGGGCTTTAACCGCCCCTTGCCGAACTCCTCGCAGAGCACGTGCTCGACCGCGCTCGCCGAGGCGCTCCAGTTCGCAGGTATCGAGAGCACCGCGAGCAGCAGCCAGCCAAGACCGCCTCCGTGCGCGAGATGGAGCCCGATGCCGATCGACGCCAAAAACGCCGGTTTGAAGAGCAGGTGGAAGACGTAGTCCAGATAGAACCCGCGGCGTGAAGCGCGCCCTGTCATCCGCGCCAGGCTGCCGTCCGCCAGATCCAGCACATAGCCGGCGTTCCATAAAAAGCCGCACAGGAACCAAACGGAGAGGCCCGCGACGCGGCGCTCGGAGCCCAGAAGCCAGCCGGCCCAGACCGCCAACGGCGTCGACGCCACCCAGCAGAGGCCTGCGACGACGGTGACGGCGTTCGGCGAAAGCCCCAGCTTGAAAGCGAGCACGGCGAAAGGATGCGCCAAGCGGCGGCCGACAAGCTCGGTGATCACGGCAGGCTCGTCCGGCTTCACGGCGCGGTCGAAGGCACGCTTCTCAGGCATGGCCGACCTCCACGCGCGCCGCGAGGCCGCGCGCCTCCTCCAAATCGGCGGGCGTGTCGATTTCCGTCCAGGGGAGCCCCCCCGTCGGACAGGCGTAGACAGGCAGACGCGCAAAGACCGCCTGGAAAGCCGCCTCGTACCAGTCGCCCGTACGCCCCGCCGCGATCAACTCGCCCAAGGCGACCTTCACCGCCGCAGCCCCGTGCGGGCCGAATTTGGCAAGCCCGATATACTCGCCCCGGGCCTCCGAGAGCGGAAGCGTCTTCGCGATCGCGCGAATCCGACCATCGGGCTCGGCGGCGATCTTCATCTCCTCGTCGCCCAGCGCGCGGCCCGCGTCGACGACCAAGGCGGAGGGCCTTGGAAAGGCCAGCAGGCGCTCCAGAATCGCGGGGTGGAACAGGACGTCGGAATTGAAGAGAACGAATCCGCCATCGAGCCAGCCCGCATCGGCGGCGGCGGCCAGCGAGACGATGTTGTTGGACTCCTCCCAGCGCGGATTGTAACACTCCGCCACGCCGCGTCCGCAGCGCGAGACGACCTGCTCCCGCGCAAAGCCCGTCACGACCACGACCGGATCGAGCAGCGGCGAGCGGGCCGCGGCCTCGAGCTGGCGCGCGAGCAGGCTCCGCCCGCCGACTTCGACGAGGCACTTCGGGAGATCCGCGGTCAACGGACCGAGACGCCGGCCGCGGCCGGCG
>CAYVJM010000330.1:0-1174 GCA_964451695.1 uncultured Lentisphaerales bacterium
CATGGCTGGCCTGCGACGAACACGATCCCCGAGCTATGATCGATCTGGCGGAGTCAACGGCGTGAATCGGCCAACTCCGGGGTTGAGCCCCCGGAAACTGGCAGCGGGAACCGCGGTCGCGTCAATGCGTGGCGAACTGATCTGCATCCACGATGGCCTGGAGCCAGGCCGTCACGGCCGTCTTCATGGCTGGCGACAAGCTCGTCACGCCGCGGCGGTAGTCCTCCGCCTGGGCCAGGGTCTGGACAGCTTCGGCCGCCGCGCCTTCCGGCATCTGCGGCTCGCTCCAGCGCGCCACCAGCCGATCTCGCATCTGTGGCCATTCCGCGATGAAACGGCTCTGCGCCGCGAAGACGAGGCTGGTGCGCTGCTCCCCTGCCCTCTCGACGGACGCCACGAGCTTTCCAGCGAGCTGATCGAGGCGCTTGATCCGCTCCTTCCAGATTTCGGCGAGACGCTTCCGCGCGCCCGCGCAGCAAGCCGCGCCCCAGGGCGTCCGGTCCATGACCGGCCGGCGCGCGTGGTCGTACCAGGCGCGCAGCGCGAGAATGTTGCCGAGGTAGGCGAGGCAGTTGGCGATCACGCCGTCGACGCGGCCATACAACGTCGGCTCGTAGGGACGCTCGCGAACCGCCGTCGTCGAGGAGCCGGTCACGAGCCGGCCCGCTTCGAGCACATCGCGGCGGAGTACGCACCCTGCCGCGACGACGGTGCCGTAGGCGATGCGGCAGGGGCCGACGAGCCCCCCCTGCCCGCCCAGGAAGATCGGCGGCTGGTCGAGCAGCACGCCCCGCGGTACGTCGCCCACGAGCGACGCCGTGGCCTTGTCCTGATGCGGCGTGAAGTTGAAGTGGATGTAGGAGGAGCCGACTTCCGAATGGTTGTCCGGACCCGTCCCGCCCGCCATGAGCACGTCGCAGAAATTGATCAGACTGCCCGTCGTCACGTACGGCAGCAGGATCGTCTGCTTGAGTCCGACCGTGTGCGCGACGCTGGCGCCCTCTTCGAGGAGCGTGCCGGGGCGCGCGTGGAGGCCGTCGCCGGACGTGGCGCCGTCGAGCATCGTCGTGCCTTCGAGGAATCCGCCGGCGACAACGGCGTCCCGTCCGAGCTGGCAGTTGCGCAGCGTGACGGGAGACTCCGCGCCGATCTGCGCGCCGGGGCCGATGGCGGT
>CAYVJM010000330.1:1274-2624 GCA_964451695.1 uncultured Lentisphaerales bacterium
ATGCCGTTGAGGTGGTCCACCTCGTGCATCACGGCGCGCGCGAGCATGCCGTGGACACGCGCCTCGTAGTGCCGCCCGTCGAGACCCATGTACGCGACGGTGCAGGAACGCGGACGGGTGACCTCGGCGTAGAGATCGGGGAAGCTCAGGCAGCCCTCCTTGCGGCGGAGCGAGCCCTCGGGATCGCTCACGACGGGATTGATCAGGACGAGCGGCATCTTGACATCCGCGTTGAGCGCGACGAACTCGGCGCCTTGACAGTCCGGCGGGACGTCGACAACGCAAATCGCCTCGGTCCGGCCCACCTGTTCGGCAGCGAGTCCGAGCCCCTGCTCGGCGTACATCGTCTCGAGCATCGAGGCCGCCAGATCTCGAACCGCCTGCGTGACAGCCGGAATTTCGACCGCCTTCTTCCGGAGCACCGGATTCCCAAATGTCGTCACCGCGTATTTCACTGCCTTCCCTTCCGCTCCTTGCGCTTGGTTTGGGGAGATTGTCGCGGATTCGGCGGGGTTTTGCAAGAAGATTGCAGTTCGCGCAGCTCGTCGCGGAGGACGGCGGCGCGTTCGAACTCGAGGGCGTCGGCGGCCGCGAGCATCTCGCGCTGGACGTCGGCGATGGCGCGGGCGACGTCGTAGTCCGCGCCGTCCTCCGCGATGATGCGCCGTTCGATCTCGCCAGCCACGCTGCGGACCGCCTCGTCCTCGTTGAGGGAGCGGCGGACGCTGCGAGGCGTGATGCCGTGCTCCTCGTTGTAGGCGATCTGGCGGCGGCGGCGGCGCTCGGTCGTGGCGATCATCGTCTGCATGGAGTCGGTGATCTGGTCGGCGTAGAGAATCACGCGACCGCGCTCGTGGCGTGCGGTGCGTCCCGCCGTCTGGATGAGCGACGTGGCGCTGCGCAGGAACCCCTCCTTGTCGGCGTCGAGGACGGCGACGAGGGCGACCTCGGGGAGGTCGAGACCCTCGCGCAGGAGGTTGATGCCGATGAGCGCGTCGAACTCGCCTTGGCGCAGGCGCGTGAGAATCGCGATGCGTTCGAGGGTCTCGACGTCCGCGTGGAGGTATTCGACGCGCAGCCCGGCGTCGCGGAGGTACTGCGTGAGGTCTTCGGCCGTGCGCTTGGTGAGCGTCGTGGCCAGTACGCGGTCTCCGCGCTCCGCGCAGGCGCGGACTTCCTCCATGAGATCGTCGATCTGGCCCTTGAGGGGGCGCACTTCCACGGGCGGGTCGAGGAGGCCGGTGGGGCGGATGACCTGGGCGACGACCTGGTCGGCGATGCCGCGCTCGTAGGCGGCGGGCGTGGCGGAGACGTAGAGCGCCTGGCCGACCTTGGCGTTGAACTCCTCGA